>JAYVND010000187.1:0-6361 GCA_043758635.1 Bdellovibrionales bacterium | reverse complement strand
GAACTTTGGTGAATTCGTTGATATGATGGAGAGAAATCAGTGGATTGAAGGTCGCGTGCTTCCTCATAAGCGCCAAGGTGCTTATTGCACCGGCTTTGCAAAATCGCGCACGCCGCGCGTGTTTCAAACCTACATGGGCTCAATCTCTGATATCCGCACACTTGCACATGAATTAGGTCACGCCTACCACTCTTGGGTCATGCGCGACATGCCCCGCCAAGAGTGTAGCTACCCTATGACACTTGCAGAAACGGCCAGCATCTTTGCCGAAACAGCGTTTGCCGATCATATGATGAAAAACGGCAGCGCCCGCGACCGCTACGAAATCTCTTGGCAAAATGCCGAGACGGCTGCGGCATTCTTGATCAATATTCCGGCGCGTTTCGAATTTGAATGCAATTTTTACGAGTCACGTAAATCGGGCACGCTATCAGCAGGCGAGCTTTCTGATATGACCGAAAAAGCTTGGCGTAACTGGTACGGCGACACGATCACTTCGACAGAGCGTCAGTACTGGCAAACGAAATTGCACTTCTCCATCGGCGCCGTGAGCTTTTATAATTATCCCTACACGTTTGGGTATTTGTTCAGTCTCGGAATCTACGCGATGCGCGCAAAACTCGGCACCGAGTTTCACAAAGCTTACATCGCAATCTTACGCGACACGGGTCGCATGACCGCAGAAGATCTCATTCAAAAACATTTGGGTGCAGACATCACACGTCCAGAATTCTGGCAGGCAAGCCTCGATATCGTGGCCGGCCAAATCAGTGACTTCCGCTGATTCGCAAAAGGATTCGATCAATGTTGCATGATCGGATTCGATCAATGTTGCATGATCAAGTTCGATCAATGACCCGCGGACTGATTCAAGTTGGCGACGATTTTCACCAACTGCTGGCGATCGGCTTCGAATTTCCAAAGGCTCGGGAAGTTTTGCCAAATGCTCCAGAAATAGGCTTTATCGCCGAAACCAGACGGCGCCTCGCCGTACTTCAATAAGTACGTGTAGACGGCAAGCAAGCGACCATCATCTTGCGAACTAGCCGCTTGAGAAAGAATATCGCGAAGCAAAGGAAATGCGAGCTTCGCTTCATCAACATTTAAAGTGCCCGAATGATCTTTGTCGAAACGATCAAAAAGCGACTCGATATAATGCATGATCATCGTTCCGCGATCGATGTCCGTCGACTCTACCAACTGCTCCGAAACACCAATCTTTCGAGCCGCCCGCTCAAAATCTTGTTGGAATGAATCGAGCTGCGACGGAGTGAACTTCGAAACCATCTGCGTCCACGCTGGAAAATAACGATACACCGTGGTGAAGCTCTTTTTGAAATGTTCGCGGTAGCATTGAGCGGTCCAGCGTGGAATGCCAAACACATCCGGAGAATAATGAACGCAGTTATCCAAGAGTTCCGCATATAGAAAGTGAGCCGACGTAGATGATGAGAGGGCATTTGAAACAAAATCAACTGCCTCATCAAAGCTCACATAACTGGAACCCAGACCGGTCCCGCCATCGCTGGAGATGGTGAAAATATTGAGCTCAACAAAAAGCGATGACCAGATTTTATCATCAGTCGGATCAAGCAAATTAAGATCGATACCGAGGTTTCGGAAATCGACATAAAAGTTATGAAAGTCGTTGAGAGACAGTCCTTTGTATCGATTCGTCTCGGGCGCCGACGAATAGCCCATGATTGCACCACGGATAAACGATTGCTTCCAGTTGATCGAATCGAACATTGATTGGTTCATAAACACTTTGCCGCGATCAGATTCAAAAACCACGGTCCCAATCGAAGTGTAATCAATCGGCAATTTACGCTGAAAGATTTCATTTAGATCTTCGTGCTGCTTCGGTGCTTTGGATGTCATTTGTGGCCAAAGCTCAGCGACCATCGTAAGCGGAATAGACTTCGTCGCGGCCAAGCTTGGTTCTCTTACAATTGCCTGCGAGAGCAGTTGATTCCATTCTGATTGCGTTTCAAGCCAACCTTCGACTGCTTCTTTGGCTTGAGCTAGACCTTCGGGCGTGATGCCACCGTGAGGCGGTCGAATTCCAGTTGTGCCGCCTGGTGGATTCAGAATTTTCTCGAATGCCACTTCTGCGAGACCTTTCCACGTGGCCGCTCTCACTTTCCAGCTGACGATTCCTAGATTCACGACGTCATCGACCAACGGATCAATTGTCGCGTAGGTGATTAGGTGATCCTTTTTTGTCTTTAATGTTTCGCTAACGGTTGCAAATGCATGCTCAATGGTTGCCTTCAACTGCGGGAGACCATCACCACTCAAAAGGCGATCGTTGTAGCGAAGATAATGGACGCGAAGAAAAATGCCAAAGAGCTCCGTCCCACGAACGAATAAGGGATCCCACTCATCGGGCAAAACGACTGGCCCGTCGGTCCGAGCCAACAGTGCCTTCAAATGATAAATCACTTGAAAATTTTTGATTAAATACTGAGGCCCCTGCCAGCCACTGCCTTGATCGTAAAGAGCTTGCACTTCTGCCAAGAGATAATGGAAGTGAGCCAGATCATAGGGGACAAGAGCCCTGCTCAGCATTCCACCAATCACAACGGATGACTTTGAAAGTTGCACGAGTGCAGCATCCACTTTTTCTGGGGATGCCTGCTCCGTGCCCGCGTCTTCCTTCATTGTAAGAAGGCGAACATACGGAAGCAATGCAACCGTCTCACCTTGCAAGGTTTTGAAAGCCTTTGCCACATTCAGGACTTCTTCGTGCGTCAACCGGTCCGTGCTTCCGCCCAACAGAATTTGTTTGATTAACATTCCCTCAGCAAGAAATGAATCAGAAATTTTGGTGGTTCCTAGGAAATTCTGTTCGAGAAAAGTACGCAAGGAATTGGCCGAGTAATAAGTTGCGTCTTTGCCTTTTGCCAAACTCGCAAAGCTTTCAAGCGCGTTAATACCACAAGCCCACGCGGCATTGACCTTTTCAGCCGAGTCTTTACCATTCGGGTATTCTTCGACGGTTTTTATAGCCGTCTCAAGACATCCCGTTCCACCGGTCGATACGTGAGCCGGTTCATCGGTTTTTGCGCGATCAGTGACACTCAACGAACATCCAGCAAGTGCCGCCACACCCAAAGCAGTGCCCACGAATGCGCCGAGAAAAAGGCTCCGCGCATTCCTTACACTGACTTGAGTTGCGAATGACTTCGCAGTGAGGGAGCATTTGAAGTTCGAAAGCAAAAATAACTCCTAGTTATAGACTAGTTACGGGAGTTTACCGATCCCTCTAACTCCTGTAAATCAGAGGAATTAGCACTGAAAAAGCTCGTGAGTCAAAAACTCCTAAGTCACTGATCACTGGTCGAGATTCGAAAATAATACAGCGCCTGTAGGCTTAAAACTGTCACTGAATCTACACAACCGATGACCCAACTGATTTCCCGATCGACGCCACAGTTCATATCTACCGGCACTGATGCTGCCGCTGAAAACGCTTTGAACCTTTTGTGCAAGACTTTGGTCCTTTGCGGAAAGCGGCCGCAGGTATTTGGCCTTTGGTGCGATCGTTTTCAAGCAAAACTCATGTTCAAATATCACAGGGCGCAAGCTCTGAATCATCGCGCCGGAGGTAGAATGAACAGTCTTGAACGTTGTGTAAAAAAAATTTGTCCCCCACTCTCAATATGCGGCAATCAATTTGCTTCGCGGTTCACATCTCGAGTTGCGTTTCTTGGTGCACGCACGATTTTGGTTGGTTGGCTCACGCTGTTTTTCCACCTCACTTCAGCTCATGCATTGATTGAGCTAAAAGGTGGATACTCTTTTATTGAGACGAGTCCAACTGATATCAATAATTTGAATTCAACTGCCCCGAAGACCGGAACGTTGAATGCCGTCAGCGTCGATGCCATGGCGACCGTTCCGATGATGCCCGTTGGGCTCGGCGTAAGGTATGAATCGATCAGTGCGAAGAATACAAAGTCGTCAAATGACTCGAGCGTCAACTGGTCACGTGTTTCGATTCTCGTGAACAAGCGGCTGGTGGACACTGGCTTGTATTTTGGTCCGATCGCTACGATTGGCGTGAGCAACGATTTCAAGTCTCACAGCAACATCAGTGGCGTCGGCACCGATTACACGGCAAACGGTCCGATTTCAGAAACTCTCGGCCTAGAAGCGGGTGCGAAACTTGCTATCTTCCGAGTCGGTGCCGAAGCCGGTTACATGTATGCTCCACTCGGCAAACTGAAAAATTCCACGAGCAAGACGACAAGCCTCACCACCAGTGGCGCAGAAGCAAAAGCCGACATGAGCGGGCCATACTTCCGACTCCTCGTGGGCCTCGGATTTTAATCATATTTTTGTTTACCTGAATCAGCTGTTCAGTTTCGAAAGATCGGGCCCACCTTCGACGGAGCTTCCATCGGCGTTGGGCTTTCTGCCGAAATAGGATTCATGAATCGCATCGAACGCCAACTCTGATAAATCGCGACGAGTGGAATCTTTGGAAACTCGGATCGGTTTCAAAAATTCGATGTGAACTTTTAAATTCGTAAGCCCCATCACACCTAAAAGATGCGGCGCAAACGTCATCTCACCATACCAGCATACATTGTCGGCAACCACGGGAGAGAACGGCTGCCCGTTGATCTCTACGTATTTTAGTGCAATTGGCAAAATATCACGGCCTGACTCCACTGCGGACATCAAAAGGGATTTTTTAAACGGCAAAAGTTTTTGCCCATCCGTGCTTGTTCCTTCTGGGTACACCACGACATTCAGACCATCGCGCAACGTCTGTGACATGACACCGATGTCGCGATCGATTTGACCGCGATTGCGTCGCTCAACAAAAATACTTCCACCCATTTCGGCCATTGGACCTAAAAATGGAGTTTCTTGCATATCGACCGAAGTCACGAACACACAAGGAATGATCGACGAGAGCAGCATGATGTCGATGTAGGACATGTGATTGCTCACGATGAGGAAATTATTCTCCGCCATCAATTTCGGATCGAATCCCGAATGCGAGACTTCAACGTTCATGACTTTGAGCGCGCGGCGAGACCACTTTGAAACGTTTTTCGTGAAGTAATGAAGACGCTCGACACGGTCTTTTAGACGCCGTTTCGCAAAAGTCGCTTCGGTTGCGTAAAAAGCAATCATCGCGAGAATTCGTGCCGTGTGAGAGGAAGTTCTGAGCCAACGCAACGGATTCATTTTTTCAGTGTTCATCACGATCCTTGGGTGCTTCCGGTGGGTGCAACGGGGGGCAGCTTAAACGCCGGTCGCTGCGGGGGCAGCTTAGACGCTCGTCGCTGCAGGGGCAGCTTCGTCCTTCAAATACTTAGCTTTATGTGCGGGATTTAGTTTTCCCAGATCCAACAAAGTTAGAAAGTCGATGCAATGAAAGTCGCGGTCGAGTGCAGGCTCTCCGCAAAGCTTTGCACCGGCTTTCATGTACGATTTAAAGAGAGCCGGAATCAGTTTTCCGACTTCTTCCTGATTGTATTCGAAAGGGTTTTTTTCGATGTAATCGAGAACCGTTGCCAGCTGCTTCACTTTGTATTTGCGAGTCGGATTCACGCCGTATTCATTGGTTGTGTAGCCTTGGTCGGTCAGGTACTTCGTGACCAAACCAATCTCGAGAGACTCCATCGTTTTCACGCTTGCGCAGCCGAACATGTAACGGGTTTCGGTGCGTTGAATGTATTCGGATATTCCGCGCCAAAGCATTGTGATCACCACCCCATTGCGGTGATCCTTGTCGATGCAGGCGCGACCGAGTTCAAGTTTTGTGCCTTCAAGCTTCAAGATCTCGTCGAGGTTGAATTCCGACGTAGAGTAGAACGAGTCCGTGAATTTGCTTGAGTTCAATCTGTAAGTTCCGATCACACGAGATGTTTTTTTATCAACGATCACTAAGTGATCACAAATGTAATCCATCTTGTCGATGTCGATACCAACGGTGCGTTTCTTATTCATGAACTCTTTATGGAAAACTTCGAAACGAAGCTTCAGGCACTCTTCTAGTTCAGCACCTGACTCTGCAGTTTTAAGAATGTAATTTCCGCGCTCGACAATGAATGAGATATTCGGCTTGTAGTTGCGAATTTTATAATGATGAAGCTTCATCTCGGAGTCGAGACGCTCCCAGCCGGTCTTCATTTTGCTGAAAGTTTCGATAACCCGTTTAGGAGCTAAGGCCTTAACCGCTGAGTTCTTCATATGCGATAATCCTATCGTTTCCCGTCGTCATTTGGCGTCAGGATTGGGTTTGCATACTGCGCTGCATGATTTCTGCTCGCCTGGAGTCTTTAAGCATTAATCTGCAATCGACTCAAAGTCGATTCAATCAATGAAGTGACATTGCAAC
>JAYVND010000186.1:0-6366 GCA_043758635.1 Bdellovibrionales bacterium | reverse complement strand
AAATTTCGTTCGCAGTTGAGCCGTATTTTTTCTGCAGCTGACGAAGTGATGAGAGGCGGGCTTCAAGCTCTTCTTGGCGTGAAGGTTCTGCATCAAGGCTCTTCATGTAGTCACGAAGCTCGTAACTCACTTCATTGATCAGTGTTTTAGCTTGGCTCAAAGGTTCAAAGCGGCTCGCAAGAGTTGGATCAATATTGCGAATCTCGCTCACGCGCTGGAGCACGTAGTGCAGGCGGCTCGTTACCGAATCATCGTCGTTGTAGAGCATGTCTTCGGTTTGTGTTGCAAACTTTTGCAAACGCGAAGAATTCTTGATCCGCTTGGTTTCATTCTCGATCTCTTCTTCTTCGCCGGGTCGAAGGTCGACGGCCTTGATCTCGTCTCTTTGGTAAATCAAGAAATCAAGACGTTGAGCGCGGTTGCGGCTCTCTTGACGGATTGTCTCAATCTCTTGGCGAACGGCCTGGAGGCGTTCGTAGTTTTCGGTGAACTCTGCGCGTGACTTCCAAACTCCCGCGAACTGATCGAGTAAATCCAGGTGATATGAGCGGGACATCAAGTGGCGGTTTTCGTGTTGTCCCGTCATCTCGATCAACGGGATCGTTGAGCCGGTGAGTTCGACCAATGGCGCTACGACATCACGCAGACTGCCAAGTGTGCTGATCGCGCCATTGATGTAAACGCGGCTCTTGTTTTGGCTCGAGACAATGCGGCGAACAACCATCTGATCATCGGGCGTGTCGATGCCCATCTCGTTCAAACGCGCGCGAATGTCGTGGCGATCGCTTAAATCAAAAGAGCCTTCGATGATGGCCATGTCGGCACCGGTGCGGACCGACTCCCCTTGAGCTTTTTCGCCCATCAGCAGGCCCAAACTTTTAAGTAAAATAGATTTACCTGCTCCGGTTTCGCCACTCAAAATATTAAGGCCGTCACGGAACTGAATGTGCACATTGTCGATGATGGCGAAATTTGAAACTTTGAGTTCGAGAAGCATTTGAAACCCCATCAGTGGCCGGTCAGTGGTTTGTCAGTGGTTTGTGTCAGTTGCGCTGGCCGAACTTCAGCTTCTCTCGCAGGAGTTTGAAGTAATTCGCCGACGGCTTTCGGATCACAAAGTGGTCATAATCATTTCGCACCACGATCACTTCGTCTTCTGAAGTGATCTCGCCGCGATTCACGCCGTCGACCGTCAAAATCGCTCGTTTTTCGGGGGTTGTCACCCGAAACGACAGTTGCTGATCGTCCGGAAAAATCAGCGGACGACTGGTCAAAGCGTGGGGGCAAACGGGGGTTACAACGATCGCGCTCACTTCAGGGTGCAAGATCGGGCCGCCGGCTGCCAAATTATAAGCCGTAGATCCCGTCGGGCTTGCGACGACGAGAGCATCGGCCTTGAACTGTCCCACCAAATATTTTTGACTATGAACTTCGATGCTAATCAAGTGAGTAATCGAGCCGCGCTCCAAAACTGCATCATTGAGTGCCACGTGCGTCGCTTTTAGCTTCCCACCGCGGCGCACCTCGACTTTGAGCGTCGAGCGGCGTCGAAATTCCATGCGTCCTTGAAGAGTCGAGATCACGTTTTTATAGAGATCTTCGAGCCGCGTTTCGGTTAAAAAACCAAGCGATCCCATATTCACACCTAAGATTGGCGTCTGGCGCCCCTCAAGCATGCGCACGGCGCCAAGATAAGTTCCATCACCGCCCAAGCAGATCACCCAGTCAATTTCGTTGAGCGTGCGGGAGTTGACGCGTGAAACGCCTTTACCCAACTCCTGATGTGGAGCGGAGAAAACTTTAAAGCCCTGCTCAATCAACCAATGCGCAAGCTCCTGCCCTTGCTTGATCGCTTCTTTGGTGTGCGGCCGATACATCACGCAAATATTTTTTGGTGCAAAATTCTTTTGCAGCGTCTCGAGTGATGTTTGCGGCACCTTCGTGCGGGGAGCTTTGGTGCTCGGCACGTGCGGCGCTTTTTTCTCCGGTGCGATCGTCATACTTTTTGCGCTCGCTTGACCTGCCGCTCGTTTCGCAGTGGCAACGGTTGCAGTCGAAGCTGCCACTTTTGCCGTGGACTTTTTTGTTTTGAAGCCATCGCCCGCAGCCGTGCTTGCACGGGCACCAGACTGCTTTGAAAAATTCAACGCGGGTTTCGCTTTGGTTACCGCTTTGGTCACCGCTTTGGCAGAGGCTCTCGATTTCGCCACTCGTTTCGCCATCAAATCAATCCGTCACGGCGCAAAAGCGCGTCTGGATCTGGCTCGCGCCCACGGAACTCTTTGTAGAGTTTCATTGGATGCTCTGTGCCACCTTTGGACAAAATGTTCTCTCTGAATTTACGAGCCGTCTCTTGGTCGAAAATTCCTTGCTCTTTGAACATCTCAAATGCGTCGGCATCTAAAACTTCGGCCCATTTGTAGCTGTAATATCCTGCCGAGTATCCTCCTGCAAAAATGTGCGAGAACCCAACGGACGAGTTCACTCCTTCAACCGAAGGAAGAAGCGCAGTTTTTGACGTGGTGAGCTTTTCGAAAGCCGTGATGTCGGTGATACCGGTGGGATCCTGCCCATGCCAAGCCATATCAATCAAACCAAACGTCAGCTGACGAAGCGACATCCAGCCAGCCTGAAAGCGGGCGGTGGCGCGAATTTTGTCGGTGAGTTCAATCGGAATTGACTCACCAGTCTCGTAATGTTTTGCAAACAGGTCGAGGGCTTCTTTCTCCAAAACCCAGTTCTCCATGATCTGCGATGGGAGCTCGACGAAATCCCAATACACATTGGTGCCACCGAGAGAGGCATATTTGCAATCTGATAACAAGCCGTGTAGCGAGTGACCAAATTCATGGAACATGGTTCGCACTTCATCAATTGTCAATAAGGATGGTTTAGTTGGCGTGGGCTTAGTAAAATTGCAGACAATGCTGACTTGCGGACGAAGAATCTCGCCGTCATGCAATCCTTGCTCTCGGAACGAAGTCATCCAAGCACCACTGCGTTTAGAAGGGCGCGGGAAGAAGTCGGTATAGAAAAGTCCAATGAAGCGGCCTGATTGTTCGTCGCTCACTTCGTAGACTTTTACCTCTGGATGGTAAACCGGAATGCCCGAGATTTCTTTGAACTTCAGACCGTAAAGGCGACGTGCGTGTTCAAAAACCCCGCCGATAACATTCTCTAACTTGAAGTAAGGACGCAAAAGCTCTTCGTCAAAATCATGAACTTTCAGTTTCAATTTCTCAGACCAGTATCCGTAATCCCAAGGCATCAGCTCTTCGTGCTCGGTTGCGGCTTTTTTCAGTGCATGCACTTGATCAAGATCGCGCTTGGCAGCGGGCATTGATTTTTCGAGAATCCGCTCGAGGAATGCTACGACTTTCTCCGGTGTCTCTGCCATACGTTCTTCTAAAACAAAGTTTGCATGAGTTTTGTATCCCAAGAGATTGGCCCGTTTATGACGAAGGATCGCAATATTTTTTGTGATCTCTTGATTCGAGTAAGGACCGTTGAGCGCTCGGCTGCCATAGGCACGCCAAAGTCTTTCGCGAAGTTCGCGGCGAGACGAGTAGGTCATAAATGCCGAGTAGCTAGGGCCATCAAGCGTGATGAGCCACTGGCCTAGATGTTCAGCTTCGCTTGCCGCCGCGGCTGCGGCTTCGACGGCAGAATCCGGCAAGCCTTCGAGTTCTTCTTTTTGCGTGAGGAACATTTTAAATTCGTTGCTCGCTTTCAGAACATTGTCTGAAAACTCAGGCCCGAGCTTCGCCATCTCCTGATCAATTGCGCGAAGTTCGTTTTTCTTTTCAGTCGACAACAAGCCACCATTGCGACTGAAATCTTTGTAGCTCTTTTCGGTGAGGCGCAGATCTTCGCCTTTGAGTGCGAGCTTTTCGCGATTCTCCCAAACATTTTTTACACGAGCGAAGATCGCATCATCTAATAAAACGTCAGAAGAGAAGTTCGCGAGCTCTGGCGAAATTTCGCGAGCCATGAGTTGCAACTCTTCATCCGACTCAGCACTGAGCAGATTAAAGAAGATCGATGAAACGCGACCGACGCCATCGGAAGAAGTTTCGAGCGCGAGTATCGTGTTCTCAAAAGTCGGCGTCGACTTGTCGTGACGAATTTTATCAAGCTTCGTTTTCGCATCTTCGATGGCAGTTTTTAATGCCGGCTTGAAGTGCTCGCGTTTGAGTTGATCAAACGGAAAGGCCTGGTGAGGCAATTGCGATTTTTGGAGCAGAGGATTTTGTTGGGAGCTCGATGAATTTGACATTTGATATTGTTAGCACGAACGAATGGCTTCGATAAGTCGCAATGTAGTTCTGGCGCCGCGTTTCAGGTGAGAAATGGTCGGGTTTTACGCAGAGAGTGGCTGGGCGCCGGGCCATTTACATTGAAATAAGGGTCATGGTTTGCCACGACCCTCGCCCATTCCCTTCGCCTTACATTTCGGGGCGTTGGATCTCTGGGCCTTGGATTTCTAGGCGTTGCGGGCTCAAAGCCTCAACTTGCCCTTCGGCGATCACTACTGCGCGCAGACGCCAACGGTCCGCGTGACAGGGAAGCAAACCCCATTTAAGCAGCTGTTAGGCATTCCGAGCACGCAGGTCTGCGCAATTTGTCCGCAAGGTTGGCCGAATCCACAGCTTCGCATTCCACCGATTTGGCCTTGGCCAAACGCACCTTGATTGTAGCCGTAGCCATAAACAGAACCCATATTGAGTCCGTTGTTTGGCAAGCACATCAGACCGCCTTGGTATTGACCGTACGCATTTCCGCAAGCAGGGAACTCGTTTTGGCCGCATCCGCCGAACCCGTTCTGGTATCCACCTGGATATCCGCGGCCATTGTTGCCGCCACGGAATCCATTGTTCATCGCGTACGGACGTGCGCCACCACTCTCGTAGATAGGTTGAAATCCGCCCTGTGGAATCGGCTGGCCGCAAGTGCCTCCGTCCAGTCCATTCCCGCCGCCGCCGTAGTAGCCGTTGGTGCTGCTATCACTGTGTCTGTCGTTGCATGCTGCAAGGACTGCAGTCGACAATGCTAAGGTGAGAAGTGCTCGTGCAATTGTTCCGATTTTTTTCATGACTGCCCCCATGTCGATCTTAGTTTCGATCTTAGTTTCGACCTCGGCTCCGATACTTGGTTCCGATTTCGGTTGTGATCGACGGACTTCGAAAGTTATTTTTTCGATTCGGCGACCCGTTTTTATTAAATCGCTTCGTAACCGCGTTTTGCTGACGGAAAACAGGTATTCACTCTCCATGCCAAGTTTTGTCACATGTCTCGACAACCCCGAAAAGTTTGCACCCGTGCAGGGTGGGTGGTGCGATTCACGATGAAAAACGTGAGTTTAGCTAGGCGAATGTCGGGTGTCGTTTGCGCAAGACCGTCACCCAGAAGAGCGGTGTCATTTCGGGCGTTTGCGAGTGCGGTTGGTTTAGTTACAAGAAATCCGTGTAGTTTCTCTAGGGTTACAACCGGCTGAGTAAGCGATTGGTAAGCGACTGTTAGCGATTGAGTATGCGACTTATCGAGCGACGGGTAAAATGTGAAATGTGGAGCGTGCCACTCTAGGTGGTGGCGAGAACCGGTCTTTCGATCGTCGAAAGCGATTGCTAATCTGAGAGGCGGGGGTCAAATGCGGAAGATTTTTAAACTTCAAACTGCGTTCTCGACAGTGTTCGCAACCGGGGTCTTCGCAGGTTCGGTTTTGGTCTCGATTTTGGCTGGGTTCTCGCATGCAAAGGCTGCCAACATCCCGATGTCAGTGAAGCCTGGGCAAATTTCGATGCCGTTTCACTCCGGTTCGGTTTCGGGTGGACAATCGGGTGCAGATTTTAGTCTGCTTGGAATCAAAGAGGTGCCGATGAACGGTGGCGGTTTGCAAATCGTTTTGAGTTACGGCGATCACATGGGGCATCCATTCAAGGGTGAGCCAGGATATTTTCACGTTGCAATCGATCGCAGCGGTAAACGCATCTCAATGGATCTCGCGCAAGTTTCGCGAACGGCCATCGATCAAAAAGATCTGGCCCGAGTATTGAGCCTCTCAAAAATGATAGGTGCTTCAGACATCACAACCGACCCACACGATGGGTCCACCAATATCACATTGAATTTGCGACACGCGGTGAACTTGAAAGTTCGTTCAACCGGCGGAGATCAGGCAAAACTCATTTTAGAGCTTCAACCATTTGAAGTGGTGACGAAGTGATTTTGGGTACACGTAGGTGCCACGCACATTGCGATTTTTTGATTGGCGCAATTGTTTGTCTGTCCGAATGTGCGCGATTCCGAAGCACGTATTTACGATTGGGCCTGGGAATCTTTGCGCTTGTTACATGCTTGGGAACAGCG
>JAYVND010000185.1:0-18559 GCA_043758635.1 Bdellovibrionales bacterium | reverse complement strand
GAGTTCGGCACTTGTGAGAACCGTGATTCCAATAGCAATCGCTGTCGCCATTGTCGTCGCCATCATCGTCGCAAGAGCAAGTTCGGTATTTATTCGCCGAAGGACCATGCGAGTCCTCCGCCGAGTGTTGTCCAGCTTGGAAGATCGGGGTTACGCGCCGAGAGGGGAATTTCGTATTCGAATTCAACAAATGCCGAGAGTGCGTGAGGTAGGCCAACTTTGAGCTGCAATCCCGCCTCACCGGCGTAACGGTAAGTGATCGGAAATTGGCCCGCAAGCGGATCGGGTGCGGGTCCTCCAAACGGATGGCCTAAAGTCGGATAAAAGCTGTAGTGGCCACCGGCGATGAAGCTCAAAACGTGATCCAAGTCGCCCATCCAGGGACTAAAGCGAGTGAAGCTTCGCCCTGCGAGGAGCGGAATTACCACGCCCAACATGAGCTCGCTATGCGCCGATTGTGCCGCCTGTGCGTAGGGAGTTTGTCCAACGACATCGGAGGAGGCGGAGCCACTCACCTGAATTTGGCGATACACGGCGCGGAGGGCGACGGCATTCGTTAGGCCATACATCAAACCGAAATTATATGACTGAGATTTGAAGTTGTTGGACTCGTTGACGGCATTGATGCCGGCTTCGATATCAAACCGGTTGTTCCACCAGTCAAAAAAATGTGGGTCGCGCGATTGCGCAAGGGGTTCTTCGAGAAGCCAGGAATCACCACCGGTTTTCGCCAGCTCCGCTTCTGCGGCCGCAACACGAGGAGGCGCCAAGAGAGCAGAGACAAAAATTATGGCGATCGCGTTACAAATCCAAAATCGATGTGTTTTCAAAAGGTCTCACCTCATTGCGGAGTCGGAGCATCGGTGATCGGGCAGTTTCCGAGCCGATCGGCTCTCCAACTCGTACTCACTTGGTAGGTACCTGCACTATCAAAAAACGGATGATCACAAAACTGATCACACTTTTGAAAGTACGAACCAAGATCCCAGTTCGCACGATTCCACTTTGGCTCGCCAAGGAGTTTATTAGTTTTACCAGTGGCTGAAAACGGAACGAAGCCTAGAATCGTGCCGGAGAGCTTCTCTCTATATTCGACCGAAATCAAGAATGGAAACTCCCACTCGATTCCAACCCGAAAACTTTGATTGCCTACGCGCAATGACGCGTCGGCATCTGCGGCCGTCAGCGGGTAGGGATGTGTCGAAGTAGAATTGAGAAATCTCAGGCTATCGAGAGTTGAACCATCGTCATTTTCGCTGCAGACTCGCGCGCCGTGGCCCGGAAGAATACTCAAGCGTACGCTATCAAAATAAGTAACTTGATTTTCGCTATCTTGCACGGTGCTCGCGCCAGCAGGGACCGAACGAATTTTAAATTCCACTTGTTTGAGCAAGCCGCCTGTGCCCCACTTCGCTACGTAGGTCTCAAACGAAGTCAGATTAGGAAAGGGGCCCATGGGTGCGACCGCCGACAAAAGAGTCAGATCGATCCCGCCACTATGGTCAGTGATGCAGTTCACGCCACCGTCTTGTAGATTGTCTTTTTCGGACTTCTGGCGAACACGCGGGCACCAGATTAACGCGGGGTTGCCAGTGGCCTTTGGGGAGAAGTTTTCGTTGCTATCGTATACAAAAGCACCAACGAGCCGAGGAGAAATTTTTCCAGCCTCAGCAAAAATAATGTCATTGAGTCGGCTTTGCACGATGGATTGCATGAAGTCAAACTCAGCGCCCAGGCGATGGTTAAGGATGACGGTGAAAAAGAGGTCACCGCCGGAGCCGGCCGCTGCCGCACGTGCCGCTTCTAATTTTTGCAAAAGCAGCGTTTGAAGATTTGCGGAGAAAATGGATTCTTGGCCAAGTTGAAAACATGCATCAACCGTGGCCTGGTCAAAGCCGAGAATATGCTTTTGGTAATCGAGATATTGAGGTGCGGAAAGTGGACTTGGATTGCCAGACGAATCTCCACAAATATTCACGACGATTGGAACTTTGATGCTCGCATGCAGCGGTGTGCTGATTTTAAGCGGGGTTTGCGTGAGCACCGGATTTTTCCGAGCGACGGCGAACTGAGAGACCAAAACCGAGCCGTTGTGATCGAGCGTGTTCACTTGAAAACAAGAGCCAGCGTTGGTGTCATGTTTGTCATAGCTTAGACTGGACCAAGCACGGTTGCCCTGAACCCTTGTCACCGGCCCACGTCTGCCACCGTGGTGAGAGTTAAGTTTAAGCGCGCAAATATCTGCCGGGTATAAAAAAGGCGAAAGCGTGCGAATCTGTAAGCGGCTCTCGTCATCGGTGGTGAAATCACTGGAGACTTCGTCGACGCTCTCAAAACGTCGCGTCATGCCGTATTTTGCAACGTCGGACGAATTTGGATCGCCAAAATTAGATTCGATACGAAGCTGCGCTCGATCATTTTGGCCGCTGAAAACTCCATAAACTAAAGCGCTATAGGCTTGAGATGTGCCATCATTTGGATGCGTTTGTACGCCCGTCGCCATATGCGTTTCAAGTGGCGAGCTAGCATGATAGCGCAAGCGGAGAATGATTTCTTTTGGAGCTTCAGCGGATTTAAAACTGAAGCTTCCGCAAACGTGATCGCCGCAGCGAACGATCTGATGTTCATGCACTGACCAATCAGGGCTAAGGGCTCTAAATTCAGTCGTCTCATTGCCGGCGTTGAGCTCAAAGACAGCGCTCGAGCTCGACGGCGGCGGAGCGTCTGCTTCGAAAAATACATAAGCGGTTTTTTCGGATTCAAACCAATGCGCATTCACCGTTTGCAAATGCTGACCAACATCACGAAGGGGAACCTTCTCGCAGCCAATTGAGAGTAGAGCCACAGCAACACATGAAGCGAGAATTATAGCGAAGCTCTTGCTCGTTCGTTTCATGGTTCGACTCTATTTTCGTTTCGACGGTCAATTTGCCGTTCGCCGCGCCGTTCTTCGGGCCGCTCGCCGCGCCGTTCACCGCGCCGTTCACCGCGCCGTTCTTCTGGCTGCTCTTGTTGTTGATCTACTTGTGAGTATTCGGGCTGCACGGCATGTCCTGCCGAATTCAGCTTTGAGGTGTGACCAGAACCTGAATGGTGGCCCGGAAAATGACCCGGAAAATGGCCCGGTCTTGGAGCCTCGTCAGGAACTGTTGTTGGTGGGTTCTGCGGCAGCGAGCTCGCAATGGCACTTGCCTGTAGCCACTGCATGAGTGCTGAGGTGTCATTGGCAATCGTCGTACGGCGCTCAACTGTTGACCGATCGGTTGGCGTGATGTTTTGAATGGAGGTGCCGTCAAGACGCTGCGACCACATAAGCGAATCATGCCAGTTGTTAAAGACGCCGCCGTCTTGGTCTGCAAGTACAAAGTGGTGATAAGTCTGCAGTCCCAAAATGCCTTGATTCGCGAGCAAGCTCCAATCCATCCATGGCACGTGGAATGTCTGAGGTAAATCAGTTGCATTGAGTGGCGGAGCAGCACCGGCCCACAAAATCACTTTTAAATGAATCATTGGTCGACCGAACTCGTCAGAGCTCTGCGGGACAAGCGGGCTTCCTTGTGGAGAGGCGGTTGCGGCTCGCGCCTCAAGGGCCTGCATTGATTTACAGTCTGAACCTGAGATCTCAATATCATTTTTAACAAAGTGATCGGCAAGCGGACCGAGTGCTTTGACGAGCGCCACTTCACGCTCGTACCACTCGTGCTGGCGAAATGCGACAAGTGTTGGGCTGTCGCCGTTACCGCAATCATTTCGCCCCGGGTCGAGCGCCGGGCGAATCACTTCAAGCAAAAGAAACGCATAAGGCTTAGAGCCGTTCGCCGTCGGCGGTGTCTCGCGATCGTTAGCTCCATTCTGCTTTTGACGATTCCAGCCCGAGTAACAGCCCGTGAGCGCAAGCGTGATTGAGCTCGCAAGTGCTAGACCCAAGCAAGTCGTGAACCCTAAACCAAAACGAGAACTAGTAAAACGGACCGAGCGCGGCCTAGAGATTCGCCATGGCTTGTTCATTGAGGCTCCTGATCGACATGTTGGAGTTCTGAGCAATCGTTTGCGCAACCTCGTTGAATTCCTCGCGAGCTTTAAAGGTCAATTCGATGTCATCGATAAATGAATGCGCGGACAGTTCTCCACCGAACATACCATTTCTTGGGCCTCGACCTTCCCCGCCTGGCGCATTTGCAGTGGCTCCCGCACCAGAGGTTGAGCGTGCCGACATTTTTGCACGGATCGAACTCGCCAGTGGCTTTTTCAATTTAGCCAACACCAATTCCGAATTGGGAACGGTTGCAAGGTAAGACGCTGCAACACTCGGTGCGAGCGACAAGAAAATTTCATTGAGTGCATCGCTCGAGAAGAGCAGCAGCGCCTCATCCATCACCGTGTTATGCAGCACGGCTTGAAAAAGTGCCGGCTGAGTTTTTTTCAGCTCGATGAGACAGCGGCGGCGTTCAAAAGAAGGAAGTGAAGCAAGCAAGTCTTCAATCACGCGAAATTGCTGAGTGCGAATGTGTTTCAATTCTCCACGGCAATTGGCGAAAAGCGTGCGCAAGCGAAAAGCAGTCAGCCGAGTCTCAGCGTCTGAGAGCGGGCTTGAATTCGTGAACTCAAGGACAGCTTGCATAGCAACCACCGGGTCTTGCTGTGCGAAGTACACTGAGCGCAACGAAGAGGGAGCAAACGTAAGCAGGGCTTTGAGGTCATTGCCATTTTGAATCAGGCGCGTGAACTCAATGAATTCGGCACCACTCAGAGCCCTGACAAACGCGAATTCTTCCTCGAGAGGACGCGAGACAGCCTGAATCTCTTGTCCAGCCAAGCGACGTTCGAGACCTTCGAGGAAATTCCAAACTTGCTCCGGCTTTTGCTGCGCAGAGAATGTTTCATAATTCTTCTTAAGCGCCGAGAGGGCCGCTTGATGCTCGCCATATTCGCTTACATTTGCAAAGTAGGCCGTGCCAAAGTGACGGATGAAAAGACAGAGAGACTCGCTCTCATTTTTTTTCAGCCACTCACGCAAGATATCGGCAGTTGCGCCTTGGTTTGCGGTCATCTTTTCTCGAAGCTGCTCGATGCGCATGAGGATCATTGCGGTCGAAGCGGTGGGTGCATCAGATGTTGGTGGAGCCGAAGATACGACTCCTTTGCCAATTAAATTAGATTCATTTGGAATTGCAGCTTCGCGTCCCACGCGGCGAAAACCCCAGATCAACGACAAAGTTCCCAGGACAAGGCAGAGCGCTCCAATGACCCATGGGAAAACTTTAAGCCAAGCCAAAGTGTAAGGGCTCAGTTCTCGAGGGATCGCGGGTGTCGCAACTCCAGTTGTTTGCGCTTTGCCGACATTTGCTGCCAGCTCAGCCGCAACTTCGGCCGGCGCAAGTTGGCGCGCTTCGATCGCAAGATTCATTCCAGATTGTTTAGTTTTTTGCAAAAGTCGAGTCTTCAAAGACTCAACAGCCGCTGCAGAAAGTTTTGGTTCGACCGCAAATTCGCACTTTGCGCGCTTGAGTTTGTACTGAAGTGATTTGACGGGCTCGTCTGTGGACTCAAGGCCAGGAAGAGAAGAGTTGGCTTGATCGTCGAGAGTTTGAAAACGCCCAACTTCACAGCCAATAAATGTACAGAGTTTACCTGGGCATTCATTGTCGAGGGTGATCTGGAAGCGATCTTCGAGATCTTCAAGTTGCGCTTGCACGCTCCTTGGAATTTGTGTCGTGTCGGTTTCTGCAGCCGAAGCTGCGTACGCTGCACGAACGCAAAGGAATGTGGTCGCAATCACAAGCATGATCACTAGGCTCAAAATGCGATCCGTTAAAACTTTTGCTTGCTTCATACGATCCCCCGTTTGGGTGTAGGTACCATTGATTGCTGCGGTCCGTCAATTTTCTGAAGGGTTTGGCGAAACCAGCTCATTTATTTTGCAACGATTTCTCGAGCTCTTCGATCTGATTGCTCACCCGCTTGTTGGGTTGAATGGACTGGGCTTTGCGATACGCTTCAAGAGCCGCATCTCGCTCACCCATTTTCAAAAGAAGCGATCCTTTGATGCGTAAGCTCTCGGAATGATTGGGGTATCGTTTTAAAACTTGGGAAATGTACTCAAGCGCAAGAGCAAAATTTCCTTGTCTCACGAGCTTCTGAACCATTGCATGTGTCTTGACAATGCTGACGTCTGGAGCCTGCTTTGTGACGGGCTGTCCAGTTTTAAGGTAGGCATCGACCACCGGTTTGTCGGCCTCCGTCGGCGGAAGAGGAACGAGACCGATGTCTTTTCCGGCCGCGCGGCTTTTTTGATCGATCACGATCACCTGTCCAGAAGTAAGCACAGGAATGTCCACATCGGTTCGTGTCGACCCATCATTAAACGCCACATGAACAACTTGGCTCGATTTAATTTCACCGTCGGTGCCGTCTTCGCGGGTCGTCGGTTTTGCAACGGGTTCATCGACCGCGTGGTTCCAAAATTCGTGACCGCTCGCGCAGCCCGCGCCAAGAACGCCGATGATCATGAGAAGTGCGCTTAATTTAAAATTCATTTCAAACCTCATATTTTTCATCAGAGCAAAAACGGAAACAGAATTGGATTGAAGAAGGAGAGGCCGAGCGAAAATGTACCTTGAGTGTTTACACTCGCGAATAACCCAAATGAGTTGCCAATAGCGATGTCATATTTTAACTGACCAACAAATGCGCCAGACGTTGACGAGTTGGAATCGCTGTTTGAACCAGACGATGAGGCGAGTCCTGAGAGTAAATAGAATCCGGTGAGCGCGGCAGTTTGTCGGCGATTCCAAGGCAACATGTAAACGAACGTTCCGCCGAGCCCACCCTTAGGCGCAATTCCCGAAAGCGTGATGCCAGTGATGAACTGATTTAGTGATCCCCACTGCTCCAAAAAGCTGAGTTGGAGAAGTGCCGATGGATAAATGCCGAGATCGAAAAATACATAACTGAGCGATTCTCCGTTGCGACGACGATCAGCTTCACGCGCAAAGAGCAGGCGAGGTTTGATCTCGTTCAAGCGGACCGTGCTGTCGGCAAGCGTTGAGAAAAGAATTCGACCGTCTTCTATTCGGATCCACCGCAGGGCAATTCCACTCGGAGTTTCTTCAACCGAGATCATCGACTGCGCGATCTTGAATGCCGGATTGAATTTGAGCTGGGCCAATTCTATGAGACCAATGTCGCCGTCGTGAATTTGCAAACGCCCGTCGTGATCAACATAACTACGATTCTCGCGGCACTCGGCACAAGGAATTGTACCGGCAGACCCAAACACACGAGTTAAGAGCTGAGTCACTTTGGGCCCAAAATCGATTTTCGATTCCGTCCAGTGAGCTTGTGGCGGAGCAAGTAGGATCGGCATTCGATTCGCCATACTTGCATTGGGAGCGCCGTTATCTCCCACCGCAGGCGAAGCCGAAGTTCCATTTACCAAATTTTGATCGAGCTCGTGGCGCAGCTGATCTTCGAGAGTTTCTAAATCGCGCTCGGTTTGCGGCAAGATCGCGAACGCTGAGCGCGGCACCAACATCAAGACCAAAATTGAGAACGTGAGCACGAGTGACGTTGAAAATTTTTGGATCGTGATGTGAAACTTCACCACTGCACCACCAAAGAAATACCGAGATCATGATAGGGAATGAAGAGAAGCTGTTGGGTTTTGATGAGCTCACTGTGAGCCAGGACAGGGGCATACTCCAAATAGAGATCCAAACCAAATCGGTATTTAACTAAGGCTTCAACGCCCACTCGAAAGAGAGTCATGCCGGCAATCGGATCGTCTTGTGCATTGACGATCTTTCGAATATCGAGAGTGTCGGCCGCGAAAGGCGCCGCTCCAGGGCCAGTGAGTGACATATACGTTGCACCCGCAAAAAGATAAACATCCGGATTCACGAGGCTTGGTTCAGGCTGGTTGATCAACTGGGAGAAATGCCCGCCGATGCTCCAGCCCTGAAGTGAATTTTTGATGCTCGTGAAGCCTGCTTCAAGTGCGAACTTTTTATCGCGCTTTGGAAGCAATGTGGCTTCAAGACTCTGCGTGAGAAAAATCACCGGTGCGATTGCGGCCGGACTGCTTTCCGTGCTCCCGGCAAAGTTGCGGATTTCGAACCGAGTGTAAGTCGACAGCATGTCACGGCCATGCAGGAGCGCGTCTTGTTGACGGCGAGCTTCGTCAAGGCTCATCAATGGAGATGCTTCTCGCAGAACCTCCCGATTGTCCATCGAACTGCGGAATGTTTTAGCCCATAGTATTTTTTGCGGTGGACTGAGTTCGAAGATTTGTGCGCGCAAAATCAGCTCGCGGCCAGTTGCTTCAAACTGAAGAGATAAACCATTTTGATTTGGAGTGAGCTTCAGTGCACCGGAGAGAACTTCCGGCTGATCAATGACACGCCCGATTGTGGTTTGCGTCGGAGTCGAGAACACTGCGTATTGAAGGCAGGCCGAGCAGTGGGCCAATACAATTGGAATTTTTGTGTTGGCGTGCAGGAGCTCATAGAGGCGGTTCTCGATAAACGTATTGAAGCGTTGATCCACCGAAGCCGGTGCGCTGACATCGGCAAGAACGACCGTGTGTTCAGCGGTGAATGGAGAATCTTTGATCCAGCTGTAGACGAGCTCGTCCGTGAGATCAGCTCCCATCAAACGCATGTCATGAAAGATCAGGCCATCTTTTTCGGGCGCAGCTTGCGCAGAACTCATCGGAATACAGGTCAGAAGTAGCAATAGCAACGGCGCCATCACCAGCATCGAACCCAGCACTGACATCGATTGCGAGAGGAGCTCCACGATAAATCTGTTGAGGATTTCAATTTTGAGTTGAGGAATGTTGGAAATTGAAGTGGAAATTAAATTGGAAATTGAATTGAGTTTTGAATCGAACATTGAATCGAACTTTGATTCGAACTTTGATTCGAACTTTGATTCGAACTTTGAATTGAACTTTGAATTGAATTTTGAATTGAATTTCGAAAAGAGTTTCATAAGTGCCTCTGATGGCGGAGGCCTTGCGCATCGGAATAATTTAGGGTGATTTCGAAAAGCAGATCGGGCGCATCCCCGCGCTGTACCACAATTGATATTTCAGTGGGCGTGATGTGAGCTGCTGAATCGTCCAATTGAGTGCGCGCAGCTAAACGTGCCACTGAGCCAGGTCCAAAAAGGTTGAAGAGTTCATCATCAAAACTTGCGCGGACGATGGACTCAACGCGGGGATTGGCCGCTTTGATATTGAGTTGAATGGGAAGGCGAAGATCTCCGGCTTCGCGGTACTGATCGTAAAGATTCTGCGCAACTGTTTTCGCCTGAAGCCCTGATTGCTGAACAACAAAGTTATAAAATGGATCTCGTTCATTGGGTTCAAAGAGCAGATGTTCGCAAACAGTCGTGCCTCTGAGAGAGAAGCCGCTCGCGCGACCTTTGTCCTCCATTTTGAAAGAATCGCGAACGGGAATAGCGCCGAAACAGGGCGGAGGTGCAGATCCCAATAAGAGATCATTCCACACGTAGGGGGAGACAACTCCTGTTTGGTCCGCTGCGAAAAGGAAAAAAAGAAGTCCGGACAAAAATGCGATCATGGCGCGTCCGTCGAATTCGTTGCGGTTGAAGGGGGGCCGGCTTGACGCACATGGCTTCGTAGTGTCGCCGCATAGACTCGGTTTTCGATAAAATGAATCATGCGCCGCTGGCTTTCGCGATGCTCGCGTCGGCCCTTTCCATCGATCAAAGTAAGCAGCGCGGTTGAGCCATAAATGCGCCGTTCGGTTTGAAGAATTCGGTGAGACTCAACCGCAACTCCCTGCTTGTCGAAAACTTTAAGATCAATCGGCGTCGTGCGGAGGCTCGAACACGGAATGAGGCCGAAGGAAAACGCTGTGAATGCGGCAAGCAGACCACAGCCTTCGCTTAACGTCGGATTGGCGGTGAGCTCAAGAGTGATTTGCGTCGGCGGCTGGAGCAATGATTTGGTTTCGTCATGTTTTTCATCAGTTGGCGACTCGTCGAGAGCTTCGCGCGCGGCTCGTGCGCGTTCTTCAGCCGTGATCGCACCATGCGATGCGAGATCCAATGCTACAATTTTGCAGAGAGGTGCTTTTGTTACGGTGATCACGCCACTAGAGCTCCGGCTTTGGCAGCTCAGGTCAAGGTTTACGTTAGTAAACGAGTCATATGTGAAATGTAAATCAATGGAGCTTTCCCAGTCGCGGCCGGGAAGTGGTCGCGTTGCACAAGCGGCAAACAGAATTGGTACGATCAAAAACAAAATCCAGTTTCTGATCGAGTTTCTGAATATATTACTGAACCCGTTTTTGATCCAATTTTTCAATTGGGCCTGCTGATAAGTTGACTCATGAATCGCATTTGGATTTTGGAAAATTCGAAGCAAGCAGCCCAAGCTGCACATGAAACGCGCGATTGCGGCTCGCAGTTTGCTTTGCAAGCCAACGGCAGAGGAAGCGGATTTCGACTCTTTTATCTCGCGCATGTTCTGCACGGAGTAAATTCCTTTTCTTTAAGGCTTGACGTCAACGAGGTGCAGATTTCATATAACAGCATGACTTGATTGGAAAGGTTTAACTCATGCCAAATTCAATTCTCGGTGTGCTCACTCTCCTTGGAGTTGCGGCTGTTTGCCTGATGGAGCGCAAAACTTCGACGATTCAAATTTTCGATTGGCATGCAGCTGTGATCGTTTTTGGAGGGGTGTTAGGCTCCCTGATGATTGCTCTTGATTGGCACTCCCTCGGTCGACTTTTTGATTCGGCGTTCGATTTATTTCGCGGTCGTTCACAATCGGGCGGTCGTTTAAAGCGAACGCAAGAGGAGTTTGCAACTCTTCGCGAAGCTTGGCGCAATGGCCGCCGCGCTGTGATCTTGGAGCTGCTAGAGAGCAGTGAAGCGTTAGAGATCAAAGCCGCTGCTGAATCTTTGATCGCACAAGAACCATCACACCGCATGGAGGAAAGATTCGCCGATGTGCGAGTTCAGTATTTGCGCGAGGAACAACCGGTTGTCGAAGGCTGGGATATGGTCGCTCGCTTGGCGCCGTCTTTCGGAATGGTTGGAACGGTTTCGGGAATGGTGCAGCTCTTTCGGGAGATGGGTTCGATTTCGGCGGGCCTTGGCGGAGCGATGGCGACCGCTTTGCTCGCGACTCTATATGGAATCACTTTTGGAACAGCTTTCGGTGGACCCATGTCGACTCGACTGAACAATCAGCTGAATGAACGTCTCAACTTAATTGATTTGATCGAAAAATCGGTTGTGGCTTTGGTCAATGAAGGGCGCAAAGCAAAATGAGGCGCCTTCGATTAAAGACGGGCAACGAGGGATGGCTCACAAGTTATGCTGACTTGATTACAAACCTGATCATCTTTTTTGTCGTTATCATTGCGGCCTCCAATATTCAAAAGAGCAAGCTTGAAGCGATCAGCGAAGCCATCACCCAAAAGGCAAGTCCTGACTCCCTCTCGCAGGCTCACCAAAAAATTCAAGAAGTTGTTTCGCAGTCAGATTTAAAGGGAATGGTTGAGATATCATTAAAGGATGATGGGCTTGAGTTATCTTTCAACTCAGGAGTCATGTTTGCCTCGGGCGGCGCCGAGATCCTTTCGCAGATGAATCAACCGCTCGAGAAAGTTTTAAAGCTATTGGTGCCGTACGCGGACAAGTATCATTTTGCGATTGAAGGCCACACGGACGAAGTGCCCACAGCGAAGAATTCAAGCTTTCATTCAAACTGGGAGCTTGGCGCAAAGCGAGCACTTGAAGTCCGCGCGCGCCTTGAGGCTGTGGGTATTGCGCGCGATAAAATGCGCGTCGAAGCTTATGCTGACACTCGTCCACTGAGTGCAGATCAGGTCTTGGGTTTGAATCACGACCAGGTTTTGGCGAAACATCGCAGGGTTGTCATTCGCCTTTACTAAGATTCGACATTTAGCGCTTTACGGTCGCATCTTCTTTTAGCAAGTATTTGGCGAGCAAGAAGACGATAATTGCCACGATCATGAAATCAACGAATGACCCCAAAACTTTTCCGTAGAAAACGCCGTTGAAACTTAGCTTCCGAATGTCGTCGACATTCGCAGCTTTAAGAGCTGGCTGAAACACCAAGGGCATCAAGAGGTCATTCACGACACTCGTGACGAGCTCATTGAGCTTCCCGCCGATAATGACCGCAATTGCTAAGCCAATCACTCCGTAGTTCTTCAGAAAAGCTTTGAACTCGTTTAACATTTTAGGCTCCGTTTGATTAAAATTTTGCCACGAGCGAAGTTGTGAAGAATGTGTCGGCCTTTTGAGAAATGCCTGCAGCAGGATCGGCATCGTACTTCAGGAGGTAGGCGATTTTCACTGAGATGATAGTTGTCAGAACGCTCGACGCCGAAAGTTCGGAATTCAACAAATAGGCTCTAGGGTGCGAGAAGTTCGGAAGGTATTCGACCCAGAACTTAGTCGACGATGTCGCAGTCCAATTTTTGTTAAGCTCTGTGAAGACGCGGCCAAAGTTACTGTAGAGGTTCGGAGGCGTTATGCGGTCTTCAGATGTGTATCGGTAACCGAGCTCCGCGTCCCAAGCGAATGTCTCTGTTTTGATGACTCCGTATTTTCCGCCGAGATCGCTGTTGAAACGACGATCGTATCCCGAGTACGGATCACCCTCCACACCTTGTGCGATGTATGCCGCCAAAGAGGGAGAGAGCGCGCGTTCGTACCGGAGGTTGCCTTCCCACGCACGTGCCGTTTCCGAACCATTTGATGAGTTTGAAAGATAGCGATATGCGCTGAGGACTTTGTTGAGAGTCCACGAGTAGTCATCTTCTTGTTTCAAGTTAATGCTCTGAGCGCGGGCATTGCCCGAAGTGATGACGACCCCGAGTTCTGAATCGTTAGAAAATCCTTGTTTAGGCGGCTCCGCTGCAGTTTCGGCTGCAGCTGCGGCAGCGGCATGACCAGAAAGCGTCACGCCGGCGACGAGGCCGAATGCCATTATGATGGGCAAAATTACAGAGGCCGGCTGCGAGCGAGTTACTTTCATAGGCTTTGGTCTCTTTCATTTCGAGCTCGCACAATAAGATCCTTCATTGGGTATCTCGCCTGCGCGTGCTCATAGTCGAACTGCGAATTTAAAATGGATAACAGAGTGTTCACCGTCTCCATATTTAAAATTTCGCTTGTTGCTAGATGGTCTAGATCAATATCCTCAAAATTCAAAGGGCAAACATCGCGAAACACGGCGTCTTTTTCGGGGTGACGATATTGAACGGGAGCGCCATGGCTGCGGCACACGAGCGGGCGTGCCTCATAAATTTGGCAATGCCCCTCGGCGCTTAAAAATTTACAGTGCATGTCCCGATGCGGGTTTTCAATCTGCAAAGCCTCGATCTTGGCCAGCTGGTTATCTGAAGATTTGAGATGTTCAAGAATGGCTTGGGCCTCCACTCCACTGACCGTCAGTCCATTCGCACAGCAGTTGTAGCAACCCTGTGCGCACTTCATGCGCGCGGAATTTTGCGCAAGGATGCGAGAGAAAAAGTCACTCACTCGAGCTTGCAGTTGGAAGTAATGTGCATAAATCTGTGGATCCATCGGCGGCGATGTTTTTGAAGTTTGGATTGCCAAATGAGCTCCATGAATGGGTGCGCAGTTTGTTTATTGGAATTTTGCGTTGAGCTCAATCACTAAACACATGGGCCGACGATTCATCCGGCGATTCATCCGGCGATTCATCCGGCGATTGAAGACTGACAGCTTCGGCTAATGTCTGTTCAGCAAAGCTCGGCGTTATTGAGAAAATGCGGCGACGCGCGTAAAAAGAAGCCTCTCGAACTTCAGGAGTTTGAAATGCAAAAGAGCAATGCCACTTTCGTTGGGGCGCTTGTCGTCGTAGTCCTCACGTTCGGAATAGGGTCTCAGGCCCACTCAGAGACCTCGATTGATCTCGACCGAGTCGCTCAACAGCGTACGATTTGGCCAGCGGCTCAAATGAATTTTCCAAAAGTCTCAGTGCAAGACCCTTCTGCTTATCAAAAATTGATGACGACCCCTGCATGTCGGGATTTTGTGGCCTACAATACGGGAGCCATTGATAAGGCGGGTGGTTTCAACACAGATCAACTGGTCGTTTTAAAGAACGGCAGAATCGTGTACGAATTTTTTGATGGGGACTATGGCCCACAGAGTCTCCATTCGTTGTGGTCGGCCTCAAAGTCGGTCGCATCGACGATGGTTGGTGCCTCAATTCAGGCAGGTATTCATGATCCGAGCGGAGCGCAAATTGGACTTCATAGTAAACTGAACGTGTTTTTCCCATCTCCTTGGCGCAATTCTTTTGTCAAAGGTTCGATTGGCTTTGAGACCGACTACGATCAAATTGATGTCGAAAATCTTTTGAACATGACGGCGAATTTCAAATGGCTCGAAGCGTACGATTCGAGTTTGAGAGAGTCCACGTTTTTGCCTATGCTTTATGGTTCGGGCCGGTCGCAAATGGCGAGCTTCGCTTTAATTCAGCCGATGGAAAAATGGGGCCCTGGCCGCCGATTCAATTACAGCGGTGGAAATGCAAACATCATGATGGGGCTTTTGCGCCAAACTTACGGAAGTGAGCAATTTAAAACTTTGCCCGACACACTCCTCTTCTCGCGGATAGGAGCTACCAAATCGTTCTTCGAAACTGATGCTTCCGGGCTTTTCGTAGGGGCCTCGTACGCTTACATGACACCGTATGAACTCGCACGCCTCGGCTATTTATATTTGAATAACGGCGTCTGGAATCACCAGCGAATTCTTCCGCCAGAGTGGGTGCATGATGCGCTTCAGCTGACAGAAGGACTTCGTCACGTGAGTGATTTTACGCCGACAGAGCAAATGGATCTTCGCAACTACGTAAAAAGCGAGGGCGTTTACGGGAATCGCACACTCTGGTTGAATCACTCAGTCGATGCATTAAATTATCCTGCCGAGTTCCCTCACTCTCCGAGTGATATGTTTTTTGCAGCAGGGCACTACGGTCAGCTCATGATCGTTTTACCAACTCAAGATTTGGTCATCGCGCGCACTGGGCATGATTCTGCTTACTGGGATAAAATCGATGGCATGACTTCTAAAGCCGTTGCTTGCTTTGCTGGGTTTGGCATCGACAATTCTCGCTTTCGTATAAATGCACCTCGTCAGACGGGATTGAGTCGATGAAAAAAGTAATTTCAAATCTTTCACGCAATCTTTCACGCAATCTCTTAAGCCATTTGGGAGTCATCTGGTTTTTTAGTTTGTTGGTATCGGTGTCGGTACTGGTATCGACGTCGGCGCAAGCGAAACAGCTCGATTTGGTAAAACAGGGAAGCTACGCAATCTCCAGCAGTTTGCTCCAGAGTATTCTCGCGAAGGAGATGTGCTCGTGTGTTTTTGTTTCAGTTGTTGGTGGACCAAGCACCCAAGTGCGGGTTCGTGCGGATAAATGTCTTCAGCGGTCGCAGCTACCACTTTCACCGAGCTTTATAGGAAAATTGCTAAATGAGCAAATTGATGAGCGCGCGTCTTCTATTTCCGTTACGCCGAAGTTGCTGGGAGCGGTCCTGGGATTATTTCAAGGCCGGAGCGCTCTCGCGGTTTATGAAGGTGACAAGCGTGGTTGCCGTTTGCTGACTGACACTGAGCTTCGAGCGCGTCGCTAATTCGCTTTGAGCGCCGCAAGAACTTGTTCAGAAATAAATGTCTGCAATGGTATTTGCGCTGCCGCCAACTGCTGAGGAATGAAAGATGCCTTTGTCATTCCAGGTAGTGTGTTCGTCTCAAGGAAGACGGGCCCCTTTTTTGTTAACATCATATCTGTGCGTGAGTAGCCGCGGCAACCCAGGACAATATGTGCTTGTAAAGCAAGGCTTTGGCAAAGGTCACGATCTTTGATCGTGAGTTCGGCCGGCGTGATTTCGGTCGACCCACGGCCAAGATATTTCCCCTGGTAATCAAATGTTTGCCCGGTTTGCATCACCACCTCCGAGGGTGGAAGCGCCAATCGTTTGCCATTGTCTCGTTCGATGATGCCTACCGTCAGCTCACGCCCAATCAAACATTGCTCGATCAAGTAAACGTCGTACGCGCACGTCTTCAGTTCAATAGCGAACGCTTCACAGTCGGCAACCGAATTTAGAAAACGAAGACCGAAACTTGAGCCGCTGCTTGCGGGCTTCGCAACAAGGCGTTCGTAGTCGCGAAATGCTGTCAGAATTTTTTGTTTAGCGGAATCATCTGTTTTTGAAAGCTCAAAACCCATTGGCACGATCAAGCCCGAATCTGAAATATGCGTTTTTGCGAGTGTCTTATCAAAACACATTTGGCTAGATCTGCTTCGTGAGCCGGTGTATCGAATATTTTGTTTTTCTAGCAGAGTCTGGAGAGATCCATCTTCACCTTCGGTTCCATGGAGGCCGATAAAGATAACGCGGCCTTTCACTTCACTTAAAGCCTCTTCCGTGTTTTTAGCAAATGCCTCGTGCGCCGGCTGGAATGGAATCTCGAACGGGCGTTGATGCTCGCTCAACTCGTCTGGCGCGACACGAGTGACGGCACCTGTCGCATCGATGAACCACAACTCTGCATTCCGGAGGTGCGTTGCTAAGTTCTGTGCAGAAGCGACCGAGACCAGTCGTTCATCTGAGATACCGCCGAAAAGTAAAATCAAATCTGTCATGATTTTACTCTAACGGCGGCGAACCATTTTTGGAAATTATTTGCTCGCGCAGTAGGGGGTTTTTCTTGTCACGGCTTTCACTTTTTCTACGTGAGCCGGCCAGAGAACGGACCAATACTGGCCCTTTCGATAGGAGATCATTCCTGTGCGCGCAACTTGAGCGTTCAAGATACGAATTCCGCAGCGCAAATTGATGTAGGGGTCAAAAATTGTTTTCCGCGGATCGAGCGCTCCGAGTTGGCTGTCGTGAGTCCAGTTGAACTCGTCGCAAAAGTGATACTGCGTGACGTCTTGATAAGAAAGTTGCAAGAGCCCGTCGCTGTAAACGTGTTGCCTGGTAATCGGATCAACACCCATTGTGCCTTCGCGAAAGTGCGAGGTCGGTTTGAAGCCGGATTCGTAGAGAGCCATCGCCCCAATGAGCTGACCCCAGAAATTTATTTTTTGATCTTGTGCGAGTTTGTTGTAGTTCGGGCAGAACGAGGTCACATCTTTGGCGCCGCTACTGAGGTTACCGCCGTATTGATTGATCGCTTTGAGAGTGAAGTCGCTCCATTCAAAGCCTTGGGGAATGTGCGCTTCCCATGGCAATGGATAAACAGATTTAATTTGCGGTGCGCGCGCAGCGAATTCGGCGCTGGAGACTTGTGAGGTTTTTTGAGTTGCGACAGCTTCGGTTTGAAAATTTTCATCTGCAGAATCAGTGAATGGATTTTCGGAGTTACCGCGCGGCAGGGCGGCAGATAAATCAGCGGAAGACGAATCGGAATACGGCTGGGCAAACGACGTTGTGCATGTGAGTAGCGTCGCGCTAAAGGTTAAAAACAGGCCTCGAATTGGGTGTCTGTGGGTTGTTCTTTGTTTATGCATGGGGAGAGTTTCTATACAAGGCAGCGGCCAAAGGACCTTGGGGCAGGGGTCTAGCTCGATGTTCGTCTAACACGCACGAGGCAGGCGCTTACGTTGGTCGAGGTGCGCACAGCTAGACGATTGGAGAGCGTCTTCGCATCGGTTCAACATAACTTGGTATTTTCTGTGCCACGACAATTATGCATTGGCCTGGACTGACTTTTGGATCGCCCCAGACTTCCGTCTCGTCGCAAAACGATCGTCGTGCCACTTTAGTCCGGGCCAAACGGCAAATTTTTGACGATGCTGGTTTTTTGACGGTCGACGGAGTCAAAGAATTGGCGACTCGGCAGTTCTCAATTTGAATGTCTGGTAGAAATATTGGGCTGGAGATGTTCGGCTGAGTGATTCTTCCATCTTCGATGTCAGATGTTCAGTGGCTCGATCGAGTGAATAACGTGACGTAAATAACGTGGCGTGAACAATGTGAAGTCATTTTCAAGTCATAACCGAGCGAATTTGTCTGTCCTTAGCTCGTTCATTTGATACAAGAAGAGCGTGGACGACAAAATTCGTATTTTACATATTGGGACCGAGATGACGTGGCGAGGTGGTGAGAACCAAGTTCGCTATTTGATGGAAGGGCTTGAATCGCCGGGTTCGCATTACCAGAATCACCTGGCTTATCCAAAAGGGAGCCCGGCGATCGGGCGACTCGCCCAATTTCCGCAGCTCGTGTTGCCGTCACGAAAAGCGTGGGATCCCCGTTCTGTGTACCGTCTTGTTAAATACTGCAAAAAAAACGCCATACAATTGCTCGATGCCCATTCTGCGGGTGGACATTCACTTGCACTAAAAGTGAAGCGTCGCATACCGAGTATCAAAGTGGTTGTCCATCGCCGCGTCGACAACGTTCCAGCCGACAATATGTTCACTCGCTCTAAATATTTTGACGTTCGCGTGGACCGTTTTGTTGCAATCTCCGATGCAATTCGCCGCGTGCTCGAAGAC
>JAYVND010000184.1:0-6391 GCA_043758635.1 Bdellovibrionales bacterium | reverse complement strand
CGTCAGTTTGCATTGATTACCTCAATCGACTGGATCACATTCATTTCGGTCAATCGAGCTTGAAGTTTCGATTTATCATCATGTGGCATAAGCAACCGCCCTAGCAGATATCGACCAAACGCAGGCCTACCATTCGCGACAAGGTCTGGGTGCCGGGTCTCAATCCAATCGTCGAACTCTTCTTTTCTTTTGAAAACTTTGTCAGGGCCGAAGTAAAGTTGAAAGCCAGAGGTCATTTCAGATTGAGGCGTTGGCTTTTCGTCGATTGCATTTCGGAAACAATCTGTCGGTTCCACGCCGTTGGTCGCATAATCTAAGTAGAGTCCGCCAAAGAGACCATCTTGAGTAAATCGACTCGAATCCTCAGGTGTAAGTGGCACACTAGCCGGCGGCAATGGGACACCGACAATAGCCGCAAATTGCGCACCGCAGGTGAGGGAAACTTCTAAGCGATGAATGAGAAAGTTCAGTCGATCGAGTCGTTGGATGTAAAACAACGGATCCCGAGATGCGCGACTCTTATTCAATCGTGTGAGTTCGGTTTTAAGTTTGTGGATTTTATCTAAGGACTTCAGATCATAAGTGGATCGTCTCAACTCAGAAATGAACACTCCGCTATCAGCCTCTAGCGCCGCGAGTGTCTGATTCAATTCCGCTGTTATTTCAGAGCATTTATTTTTTGCAAATGCACGACCGTAAAATATTCCATCGAACCAGAGGGGTTTCTTCTCGGCGAGATCACTTGATAAAAGCTCGATCCATTTTTGAACTGTCTCTGTCTTCTCCAGTAGGTAAGTCAACTTGAGCGCAGCTGTAGAGGCGATTCCCTCTCGATCGTCCGCTTCGGCGAGCCTCGGCGCCAGCGTTACCTGGAGTTTGATCTGGTTCTTCATTGGCGTAAGAAACTCTTTCAGACCCATCTTGCCTGACAGTCTCATATCAATCTCTTTGCAACCTTCAAAAAAATTAGCCAGCTCTGGAAAGGTTTCAGCAAAGCTCGTTCCACGCCGGCGGTCATGCTCAGTGAAGAAACGATAAAAGTCGGCGCGATTTTTCTCTAGTTCTTCTGGCGAGTTTTTAAAAATATCGCGAGCACGCTGCAGACCCTGCAATTCAAAAATCGAGAAATCAGATTTTGAATCGCCTATGTTTTTTCGGACAAATTGAATTGTTTCATCGAGGTAGAACTCAAACTCTGATGGTAAAATATTTAAATTCTGCCACTCTGGATTCTGTAAGAGCTCCGTCGTAACAGAAACTTCTTGCCCTCGCGGACCAAAGCGCTTTTTGAGGTCAAGAAGATAAGTCCAAAAATCTTTTAACCCACCCAACGACAAGTTGTTGAGCGTGCAAATGAAAACAAGATTGCCACCTGTTTTCTCGAGGTAATCTTCGACATGTTTTTGAAACACCTCAAAGTTCAGACCAAACCGGATGTATTCGGCCCGCTTTCCAAACGAATCGATACTAGGATGCAGGTAGAATGTCGAAACCATTTTTCCTTTTCGAACGATCTGCACTTTTGAGACAAAATCATCCCACACTTTTTCAGGGCATATTAGGTTTGAGTTGATTGAAAAACTTAAGTCAGCGTTGGGACGTTCGATGATTCGATCGAAGACTTTGAGTGTGTGCGGACTCAACAACGGCTCACCGCCCGTAATCTTCAGCAATCGCAAGCTTGAATAAACCGTTTCAAACCACGGCCAAAACTTTTCGGCAAGGACTTCTTGCTGAGCAGAATCCAACTTCGCGAGTCCTTCGAGATTCTTCAAAACATTATAGGGAACATGCGTAGGGTAGGGCCCATGGTCAACGATCTCACGCAGCCAGCTCGTCGAAAAAATTGGAGAGCAGTAACTGCACTTTAAATTGCAAACATTGCTGAAATTTAACTCCATCCAAGATGGATTGAGTGCTTCTCCTGAATGACTATTTGCGACGTCTTGGATAAATGGAGCCATCCATGATTTGCTGCTCCAAACAGAGCGATCGCTCAGGTGACCGTTGTCCTCAATCCACCAGCAGTAGCGGCAATTGGATGGACGCTCTCCCTTTAGCATTTGGCTTCGCTCTTTAATATCTAACTTAGTTTCGTGGAACTGCTGTGTCGCACTATTTTCTTGGACTTCGATTTTGCGAAAGCTCTGATGGCAACAGCTTTTCACTTGGCCAGCCGCAAGATTGATTGTCGCGTGCTTCCACTTGACGGCGCACGCTGATGGAGAAATTTGATCGAGTTGGAGCTTTGCCCGAGTTGCCTTACTAAGTTCGTGATCCATAAAGTAGCCTCCGTCCCTCGAAGGCCCCAACGCTATAAGTCGGTATGGAAGCTGTCAATAGAAGGAGGGCTCGATCAAAACGAAAAAAGTTTGGGTCTTAAGTCGACTTCGGCTCACTCCGAGCAGCAGCGCCATCCACGAGAGCCGTACGCTCATGATCTTGAGCTCGTTGCCGATGCGAGTGGATCACCTGCAAAAGTCGATTGTACGATTCGCCCACTTCAAGAAAAAAGTCTTCATCGCGAAATCGAAACTCGGTAGTGGTTTGCCGCCCCTCGGTCACCGCGTCCATGTGCCGGCGCATGCGAAAAAATGGGCCGACGAGTCGGTTGGAAATAATCAAACCGAATACGATGAGCGTCAATAAGACCGCTAAAAATGTGATCGCAGCCGAAAGCGCTGGCACCATAGCGGGAGTCATCATCTTTTGCACAAACTCCGATTTGCTGAAGGAATGGCTCACGCTCCACTGTATTCCGAAGGTCAATGCACTGGCTGCAACTGAAAGCAAAATCGCATGTCGTAAAAGTGCTGATCGATAGCGGCGATCGATAAAGAGTACGCGACTCACCCAAGGCCTTTGATTCACTTGCACATGATTCTCCTAAGGTTTAGACGAGAGATGAGACTTGAGATATTTCTGCAAATCACTTTTGCAAATCCACTTTTGCTGTTGAGCACATTCCATCGTGGCGTCTGGGCCCTGCCTCGAGGATTTCGACTGTAGCTCCAGTAACAATTCCTCATGCCGGGACCGCTCTGCTCGATTTAAAACCCGCACGTCAACGCTCGACAAGACGTCAAGGATTGCACCGCAAGTGCACGATTTCTCACACTCGCTACTTCCGCGCGTTTTTAGGAAAACTTTCGTGCCGCGAAGATAGCTTGTTTGCTCTCGCGCCATTTTTGCATCGATCAATTCATGAAGTATGCTCTGAGCTGATTTCCGCTCGACTTTATCGATCACACACCCGAAAATATTTGGCGCGGTGATTTCAGGCCCTCGGCCTAGCGACTCGTCTTCAAGAATTTTGTAAGCGGCAGCGGCCTGACTGAGTTGCAAGTAGGAAAAAGACTCGAGGATGCGCTCACGCGAAGGAGGCGGTACCGCCGAGGGATCTATGGCAGTTTCAGCGTCAGTTGACACCGCCGTTTTGTCAGAATTTGATTTGGCAGCATCGGATTTTATCGAGGCGTCGCGACAGCTCACGGCCGTGACGAGAAGTGCGATCAGTGCATAATTTTGAAAATTGGCAAATAGGGGTTTCATTTATCGGTCCTCGCAATGGCATGATTCAACTGATCGATATTCTCTTGCACTGTTATTAGATGCAGCTTTGGTGAAGCCGTAAAATATTTGATCAACTTCGCGGTTACTTCTGCAGCCTGTGGATCTGAGTCCTGTAACGTGATGATCCCATGATTTGCGACATCCATTTGCACACGAATTCGATCGTAAATTTTTTGTGGGCTTTGATGTTTCCACATAATCCCGTCCACATTCCAGAGAACTTGAACGAGCTTCTGCGTTTCGAACGTCGTACGAACTTCATCCACCGACGCGCACGAAGCATAGGGGCATCGGAAGAGCAGCGGCCTCTCACCAAATGCCTGCGTCGCAAGCAAAACGGCGTCGTTGATTTCGTGTTGAATCTTTTCAGTCGAAACTGCGGCCGGTGATAAGTCGAAACCCGTAAAAGACTGAGTCGCGAGAGTCATGCCCGCAGCCTTTGCTTTTTGAATTTCACCTTTGTGGCTTGTCAGCGGCTCGGCATTCCAAAAAAATGTTGCCTTGGAGTTAGATGAACTTAGGATCGCAAGCAGTTTTTCATCATCGGGCGTTGGACCGCCTTCGTAAGTAAGAGCCCATGAGTCATTACGAAAGCTTGCACCGGTTACGCTTCCGCTTGGACCCGCACTCGGCTCCACCTTTTTTGATAAGTCAGGATTATCGGTCGCTGTAGCAACCTCGACCGGCTGGGGATAGGCTAGCCACGACTCTTGAATTTCTTTTTGAATTGTTTCGATCTCGGTCGTCGCGCTTATCGCAGCTGCAGTTTTTCGATCTCGCTCAGCACTGTAGCTTCCGTTAGCTTTTGCCTTGAGTTCCACCAGTACGAAATTAAGATCCATCGCAACTTTGGCCTCGGGTGGTGTCAGACTCTGCTGTTGATAAGCCGCTCGAGCGACGGCTTGAGAGTTGAGAAAGTTATCGGCAAGCCGCTGCAGTTCTGGCGACGCGAATTCACTACGTCGCCTCTGTAGCGAAAATTTGAAATGATCCACCAACTGGATCGCGGCTTGCTTATATTCAGGGCGGACGTTTTCGCTCCACTTTGTCTCAAGTGCGCGAAAGAGAAAATAGCTCAAACGTTTTTCGGCTTCGACTTGAATTCGATGTGCCGCCATTAGCTTCGCGTAAGATTCATTTTGAAGAAAATTAGGCTGAACTGAACTCGAATCAGCGACAGCCTTTTTCAAGCGAAGATCGAAATCTACCAAGTAGTTATCAGATAGTGCATCGACCGCAAGCAAACGGCCGATCTCTTGATTGAGATAGTCTGCCGCGAGAGGAGTGTTCATCAACTTGGTAAATGATTGTTCAAGCTTTCCGTCGGTCGTGGCCATCGATGAAGCCAATTCTCGCGGGAGATTCTCAGAAGGTATACCACTCGGCGCCGCTAATTTTGCAGCCTCAGCCTCAGCTTTTGCTTCATTCACTGCGAGCGCCGTCGCATCTGTCGCACTCGCATCACGAGTTGTCAGTCCTGCAAGTTCGTCACTTGCACAGCCCGCACTCAAGATCCCTATACACAAAATTAAAGCAGTAAACTTGAGCGGCTGAAAAAAACAAGCGGCCGCGAATTCGAGCCGCATTAATTTTTCGATGCACTTCACGAAACTTTCGTATTCGCTGAATTTTGCGTGATTCAACACTTGAGCCCAACCATTTCTCTACCGTGAGAAATTTAGATGCAGAGTTGCGACCTCTCGTTCATTTCGAATGAGGCCTCACTCTATTAAATGACACTGGAGGCATCGTTTGGCTAAAAACGAATTGCGTCTGCTACAACCGTGCAAAGGTCTGGCTCTCCGATGCCGCGCCGCCGCAGTTGGAGAGCGATTGGTAAGGCGCTACTAGCCGAGGTCTAGTAGGTGCGGTAAATATTCAATTCACGGCCGATGCATAGGGAGATAGAGACAATGAGACATCAGTTCCAGAATTTCCAAGTCGATCACATGACTCTTTTGTTGCAGCCTGATCTTTATAAAGTAGCGCACGCCGTTTTCAATATTATCATGGGCGTGAAAGCGAGCGACATCCTATATGACAAACGTCGGGAATGGGTTAAGGGCGAAGGCGAGAAGTCGATGACCTACGCAGTTTGTGTTGGGGAAGGTGTCTCAAAAGATGAGGCATTGAATAAGACAATCATCGCAGTTGTCCAACCCACCGAGCCTATGTCGCAACCATCGCACGTGCGCGAAATGCTCGATGGCCACGAATCGGCCGCTCACTGGCAGCATATTGCACTTCGTACGCCTGACTTGCTTGCATTTCACAAACACGCGAGTGAGCGCGGCATGCAGTTCATCACGCCGATCTTGCGCGACGAGCACGATGACCTCATTCAGGTATTCAGCGGCGAGTGGTTTTTCCCAGGCATAAAATCGAGCGGAATGTTCTTTGAATTCTTACAACGCAATCCGAGTGATTCGAGCATCAAGATGATTGAAGAGCAAAACCGCGAAATGTGGTTTCGTGACAAGACTTTCATGGGCCTGTACCAAGAGAAAGAGACCGAGTACCAAAGTGGCGAAGTGACTCCATTTATTAAGTTCGAACTGTTCGACCTCATTAAAAAGGAGATCGGTAAGAAAAATACCTGGGAGATGACGGAGTCTGACATGACTCGCATCGAAGACATGATGGTCGAGTTCACTAAAAAGCATACGAAGTAACTAGCCCAAGTCGAGCAACTGCCGCCCGACTTATGCGGTGGCCCCTTGGTCGTGCTGCGGCTCGAACATTTGAGGCCGCACTTCTCAAGATCTCGCGGCTCACCTCACTCACAGTCGTCTCACAATTTTTGTTAAAGAACTAGACC
>JAYVND010000183.1:0-6433 GCA_043758635.1 Bdellovibrionales bacterium | reverse complement strand
TCGCTGCGGACCACGTGCTTGGTCAGCCTAATTTCACGAGTGCTACTTATAACAACGGCGGAACCTCTGCATCAAGCCTTGGAGGGCCAGCCGGGATTTCGGTCGGAGCTCTGAATGGTACCCCGCAGCTGTATGTTGCTGACTCAGAAAACAACCGGATTCTCATCTGGAATGGATTGCCCACAACCGATCGTACGCCAGCGACTCAGGTCCTAGGCCAGCCCGATCTAGGATCGAGTTCATATAATTGGCCTGGAACATCGCTCGATGGGACTGTTTTCTTAAGTCCTGCCGATGCAGCGTCTGACGGGACAAATCTCGCCGTCGCCGATACTGAAAACAATAGGGTCTTGATCTGGAATCGAATCCCTACCGACGGACGGCAACAACCTGATGTGATACTGGGCCAAACTTCCTCGAGCGGAAATCAGTCAAACTTCGGCGGGAAAAGCGCTCGAAGCTTAAACAGTCCAAGAAGCGTTTACTGGGCGAATGGAAAACTGTTTGTCTCTGACACAGGTAATGACCGCGTACTCATTTGGAATTCAATACCACTTTCTAATAATGCTCCTGCCGACATTGTTCTCGGACAGGCAAATTTTACCGCCGACGTAACGGCTGTCTCATCAACCGCACTCTCCGTACCAGAATCAGTCCTCACAATTGGATCTAAACTTTTTGTGGTGGATAAGGGGCACAACCGCGTTCTGATTTGGGACACTCTTCCAACTGTTTCAGGCAGCCCTGCCAACTCAGTCCTGGGTCAACCTGACTTAAATACTTCAACCGTAAACACCGGAGGACGGAGTGCTGCGAGCTTGAATTTTCCGCGAGGAATCGCAACCGACGGCGTGAGACTCGCCGTGAGCGACTTCGGGAATAACCGCGTCCTTGTCTGGAATAGCCTGCCCACGTCCTCTCAGGCAGCAGATCTCGTCCTTGGCCAACCTAACTTTGCATCTGCCGGTTCAGCGGTGCTACCCAACAGCCGTAGCTTTAGCGGTCCTCAGGGGTTAATGTTTTCCAATTCATCTCTCGCTGTAGTCGACACTGGAAACCACCGGCTATTAAAATTTGATTTGAACTCGCTTGCAACGAACTCCCAAGCAAGCTCGGTCGTGGGGCAAGTTGATTTCACAACTGGCTCACCAAACCCAAATGGCGAATCGGCTGCCACGTTTAGTTCTCCCACGACAATCCGAAGATTCGATTCGGGAACTATTGTCACCGATCAGAACAATAGTCGGATATTTATCCTCTCTGATTGATATCGTCGCCTGCACTTTTTGCAGCGAGCGGCACCTATTAAGTGGTTGCGACGTAACTTTTAGATTAGGTGAGCGTTGCAGATTCGGCCGACACAGATAAACCAGAAGTGCTCTGAGAGGGTGAGGCAAAGCTGGTTGCACAATAAGTTCTCCAAACGGCCCTCTAAGACGCGAATCGCTGATTGCTCCCAAAGGGCCTCGAGGAGATCGTTTCCTCTGGCCACGGTGATTACGCGCAGACCGTCAAATTCAAATGCAGCATCGCGCAGGTCAGTCTCCAATTGAAACTGGTCGTTGTCGGCACGCAATATCACGAGCTAATAATTGTTCGCTCCGAGACACGGTTTGATTAAAATCAATAGTTGGATAGATCAACGGTAGATTGGCAATCGGGAAGAAGGCACTCTAGAAAGGTAGGGACGCGCTGGTGCCTCCCTACCTTATTTCTTTCACGTCGATGTAATTGTAGCCCTCTTACGGCACCTTGGCTGACGGAATTTGGCAGACAAAGACCTTCCCTGCGTCAAACACAATGGCGAAAGTGTCAGCGCCAGTATTCATCAACTGGCAGGAATTACCCTCGCCTGTGCTGCAGCTTCTCGAGCTTTGGCCAGCACTCTGTACCGAGAAACGTCCGCTTCCGAAAGTAACTGAGCATGGAACCTCTACAGTGGATCCATCGATCTGGCCCTTGGAGATATGACCTGAAACAATTAGCGAGCTTGGCGCAGCTTGGGCTGCAACTGAAAGCGCTAGAGCGAAAACATTCATCAATACGTATTTCACGGGAACCTCCGGTGTAACATTGATAAGCCAGATTGCTGGCATCAATATTCGTTGAATGGTAGCTCATTCTAACTTTGCAAATCGAATGCCGTTCCCTCCGAATTCGAAATCATGACAATCCAGAGAGTAATCTACGGCACGGCCTCTCCATACTCTCGACGAACAGACTTTAATACTGAAAGCTCATGTTCCGGAGCAAATCGTCAGTCTATTCGATACGCCTAAACTGTGTGGATTTGGTTAGTAGTGAGGTTTGGAAAAGAATGTTGCCGATGAAGGCAACGCCCGCCTCGCCTCGATGGGCAAAGCATGCTCTGAAACGACCGAAAGTTATTTTTGGAATCCTGGCTGATTCCCTTCTTCTCTGTAGAAGCGACCACAACTTCGTTAAATTCTGAAACGGCCGGTGATTACACTAATGCGCTCAGTCTAGCTCGCAAGCACTAAGTAAAGCTCTGTTCAGTCCTTTGCCTGCCCAATAACGATTAGTGGGGTGGGTTCGGTTGCACATTAATTGTCAAGCTCTTCATTTCGCCAAACCAGTTTACGCCTTCTTGTAACATTTGAAGATTCAGAGTGTGTGATCCGGAATTCAGGGGGGCGGTAAGCGCAAGATTAAACTCATAGGCATCGCCGGGCATTACCCGTGTTAACGGCGAGGTAATCGGAGCTCCTTGGGATTGCCACTTCGCCTCGGAATTTCGGTCGTTGATTCGTACTTCATAGGCATTCGCCAGGTTCCACGGCACGTTCCCAGTATTCTTCACTGTGACTCGGAAATTCAGTCTGTTACCAGCATTTACCGGAGGAGGAGAAGAAATCGCTACAATCTGAGCATCGTTTTTTGCGCCTAGCAGATCGTGTATCGTCCACCAGGCTTGCCCACGAGAGCCATCTGGCTTTATTAAACCGAAGCCCGCACAGCTCGATGGGCTTTGATAAATACCGGAGCATTCATTATCTAAGATCTGCCAGAAAAACGCGTAAGAAACCCTTTCATTTTCAAAAGCGTTTATTGCAGCCTTTGCATAAGATTCCGATATTCCTTCAGTCGCAGAATCGAGAAAGCCGAACTCAGAGATTAAAAGCGGGCGATTACCTGAAGCGGCGCGAAGATAAGACAGATTCTCGTGGATGACCGACGGTAAGGCAGCAATTGGGCCACCCAGCGATTCCCAAGAGGAGTAGCTGATCCAATCCGTTTGCACCGACGGCACTACTTTATTCAATAGTGCTGCACAGCCGGTGCGCGCGTCGGTGATGCGATTTACTTCTAATGCATGCTCGACAGTCACCGTCGAATCATTGGCTTCTTGCCGCGCACGGTTTACTCCTATTTGACGAGCTGTATAGTACCTAATCGCCATTGCAATGTTCGCTGGAGAGATATGAATAGGCAAACTCGTACCGCGATTCCAGTACCAATCGCCTTCCCAGTTTTTTAAAATAAAGCGTTTGCCGGTCCCGTGATAAGCCGAAATCAAATGCTTAGTAAGTTGGTAAATCTCTTCTTCTTCAGCTGAAGCGTTAAAGATCCCCGCCGCTGCCGGATCAGGATTGGCGAAGGTAATGGTTGTCAGAACAAATGTTTTAAACGGCATTTTGAGAACTTCGGCATAGGGCGCTGATCGGGCAAGATCACTAAGGGAGCCTAAAGCTGTATCGAATCGAGTGCCTGGGTAATCTTTGCTCGGAGTTGAGGTCAGATATAAAAAGATGCTTTGGGTCCCTAAATTTTCAACCATTGCAGCGCCGTCTTGCAGTTGGCTATAACTAGCAGGCGAGTACATTCCGCGCGCGTGTGCAATTCCGATGTGCATTCCGTTCGTGAAAAGCACTGATGAGGCCCCTGGTGTAGGTGCGAGAGATAACAAAGACGTCGTGGGGACAGCATAGTCTGCTATAGGAAATGAGAGAGCAGCTCCGCTCTGTAAAAGTAAACTAAGTAGAAGGGCAAACAGTCGAATTGCGAATGGTCCAAATATTCGAGACGGGCGGTCAATTTTTTTATCCATATTTCAATGCCCTCTCCAACTTAGTAGCCCATGCAAAAGGCCTGCAAAGGTTGAGCCAAACCATATCGGAGGAGTAACGTGCCAAAGTCGTTACCAAGTGAGAGGCTAACAGGGGTTCATTTTTATCCGCAAAGATTCAGAAAACTGTTACTAACTCACAGAACTGGCTTTGTAAGTCTCTTAGCACCCAAATTTTCGATGGCGACCGTTAAAACTAAAAGGTTTAGACGACAATGCCGAGGTCGCCCCTCAAAAATTTGTTTCAATCCAGTCGAAAAAGGGGCTCGTGGTGTGTTTCGGCGATGCAAGGCCTTGATTAGCGTGAGCGCGGCTTGGGCGGGATAATTGCTTCTTCAGAGACCGCCCGAGCTTACGCGCACAGTATTCCAGTGTTCGCTCCACTCGAAATAGGTGTAAGAGTTTGCAAAAAAATTCTAACAGAATTGAAATTGTTTTTTGCAGGATACCAACTTCCTGCTGCGTCAAAATTGGATACGAGCACGGTGCGCTATTCTTCGGAGCCCAGCCATAAAGCGTGCAAGCATTAATCGCGTCGAAGCTGGGGGAATCTGATTGCCGTGCTACAACAAATCTGGGGAAGGCGCGTTGCTCGGAATTGAGGAATTTGACGAACATTTATTTTTCAGTCGAAGTTCAACTTGGAGATTACGAGGCCTTCGACATCGCGATCAAAATAAACGCTAAAAACTCTTTTCTCGAACTAGAAGCATCATCGCTGACACTCACAAATAGATTTGGAGAGCCAAAATGCACCTACTTGGTAGGCACAAGCTTCGCAATGAATTGTCGCATGTCAATTTCGGCACCATCTAAAAAAGGAAAAATTTATGAAAATTCTAGTTTTTGCCATGCTTCTGGTAGTTGCTTCGCCGTTTGCGAATCTATCCAGCGCGCAGGCGCGTGTGCAGTGCTACTCCGTGAACATGAACTGGCAACGAGCCAACACACTAGCCCAAGCTCTATACAAAGGAGTTCTCCAAAGACAGCCTGATGCAAGTGGATTAGATTTTTGGGTGAATGCTTTTATGACGCACCCGGATTGTAATGGCCTTGCTACGATTGCGCGAGATTTCTCGGACTCTACTGAAGGCCAGGCGAAGCTCCGGAAGATGGGAGCACAATCTATAGCTCGGTCAATTTCAGGTCAGTTTGGTATTGGGCCCGTTAATGAACTTGCAGTGAGAATATCAAGAGGTGACCTCGCCGGAGTCGTGTACGATGCCCTTGCTTATTCAAACGCTCGGTAGATAGCGCGGCATTATAGATGTACGGAGCACACTTGTCCGATGCTAAATCGTCTCTTAGTTTCACGGCGGTAAACCTGCCATTGAGAAAATTTCAGAATCTAAGATAACGAGGTGTTGGCGCTTGCGAGTATCTTTTAGTTAATTCAGTAGAACTTCTTTAGACTTGGATGCGAATAACTGATTCCCTGCAATCGGTATGAAGCCCATTCTGTCATTCTGGCACCCGCGCTTGCATCAAGCACGCGCGGGGGTCAAACTTGACTGCAACAAGCATCCTCGCGGCGAAAACTTGCCGCTCGGCATTTGAATAAATTTGCACTGAAGATAATATGGGCCAGTCTTCAGAGCCATCTCGCCATTCGCCCCGGCGCAACTGGGTCATGCGCTAGAGTCCCGATTAGCCGCTTGAGATGGTTTCCAAGCCAGCCTTTGCTGCCGCTGATCAAAAGTAAGGATTGGATTACAGGCGCACCGGGATTCACCCTCATTGCATTCCCGTAACACAATAGTACAATGGGGCTCGGTCGCCGCCCGCCACGCCCCGGTTCCACGCTTCGAGGTACGCGCGGATCTACATGCTCCGCATGGGCTCTGAATCTTGAGATTCGTCGCAAGATCTTGAATTCTACCGACGCAATTTTCCAGCTGACTTAAGACGGATGCCGCCCAGACAGCCAGTCAATACGGACTAATCAACCCGTTCACTATTTAAACTCTGAAATTACCGATTTAATGATTGGCCTGAATGCGACTTCTTGACCAACGAATTGAAGGTCGCTATCAGTTCCGGGAAATGATCTCCCTTGCGAACCACTAACGGTTCAACATTTTCGCCAGCTAAGTGGATTTTCATCTCGTGCTCAAGCCGATAGATTGGACCAGCTATCGAATGGCTCAAAAACAGAGTTGATCCGAAGATGAAGCAAGTTAAGACGGTTAGGAGTGTGCCAACGAGTGCGACGTTCGCGAAGCTGTTAGATTCAGATAGGATGAGTATCCCGAACACCATTGTTAGAGATGAGGCGATCGTGCAGACTAATGCCTGTAGCAGGAGTTTTTCTTGAAGAGGTTTATTAATGATAAATTGTCTTTTGAG
>JAYVND010000182.1:0-2007 GCA_043758635.1 Bdellovibrionales bacterium | reverse complement strand
GACCGCTGAAAAGGTGGGACGTAAGCTTCATCATATTGCCAAGGGCCAGCAGGTCATTTGTGTGACACATTTGCCTCAGGTCGCATCTTTCGGCGATGTCCACTTTTATATCCACAAGTCGCCATCGAAAAAAGGTGTGCAGACAGAAGTCTCAAAACTTGAGCAACCCGAGCGCGTTCAAGAGATCGCGCGTCTGCTTTCGGGAGAAAAGATAACAAAAACTAGTTTAGCGCATGCTGAGCAGTTGTTGTCGGATTCATCGCGCGCGCATTAATTTTCGACCGGAAACTGAATCTGTCACGATTCATGACAGATTCTTGGAAATTTCGCTCCAGAGGCGGCACTGCGGGAGAGTTATGACGGCAGTAAGTGCCTGATTCTCACTCACATGCATCATGACACAACTAAAATTTCGACGCACCTCGTTCGATGTTGTGAGAGTCTACTCCCTACCCAGAATCACCATCGTTCACTTGAGTTTGTTTTACATCTCTACAGAAAATTTCTCCGAAATTCGCTTGCCACATCAGTAAGGTTTTGTAAGTTTATGCGCCTGACGTTCACAGACTCTGTCAAGTGAACCTGTTTACCCCCTCCCCTCGGTACGTGAGATCACTTCGCGCTGACTGCCAACGGAGATGGTAAATTTGGACCAGAATGTCCAACTTCGACTCGGCTCCCCCCAGGCCGTTCGGAAAAAAGCGTAGGGATTGCGCAAGAAGAGGCCAAATGGCGATTCGTAGGACCGAACAAAATGCGACAGAGGCAAAAGGTGACGTCACTTACGTCGAACCGCGCCACCCTGGCGAACAGCGGTTGCAGATCGGGCTCTACGCCTATCATCGGGGCGACTACGCCCTTGCCCTGACACACCTCGAAAAAGCCTGCGACTTCTTTTCACGTTCAAATCAACACGAAAAGTTTATTGAGTGCTGCACCTACCTCTTGAGAATTTTGGCGGAGCGTGAAGAGTTCGCGCGTATTGATCGCATTGAGCAGCGAGTGATCAATATCCTCGCCAACGTCGACCTTCGCCCAACTTTAAAATCGCGCGTGATGTATGTTCTCGGGATTTGCAGTTGCTACCAAGATACGCGTCATGATCAAGCGATGAACCGCTTTCGTGAAGCGATCGACTTCGCGGTGCTCGGCGAAGACAAGACGGCTCTGGCCGCACCCCTTTACGGAGCCGCGACGGTCCTCTACGCTCGACAGCGCTATGACGAAGCACTCTTGCAACTCGAGCGACTTAACGTCCTCCTGAGCTGCTTGTCGCTCCCCGATGTGCAGTCAGCAGCACTGTTGTTAGGTTCCATGATTCGACGCAATCAAGGACTCACCGACTCTGCTCTCGAATCGGCTTGGATCGCATTCGACTCTTTAAAACACAATCCCCATATGGTGCTTTACCTAAATACACTTTGTTTGTTGGGAACTTTGTACACCACGAAGAACGATCCCGTTTCGGCGCGCCTGTACCTTGACCTCGCCGAACGCACAGTGAAGCGCGAGGAGTTTCCGCGTATTGCCCGACTCATCGATGACGGCTTGAAGAGCTTGGGTGCGCAGAAAGCGCATGATGTGGATCTTAAATTTGACACTCGTACTGGCGTGCTGCACGAACGAGTTAAGGGTGAGATTCGTTTTGAGGGACAGTTTGTTTTGCGAGATTTACTGCATCTCTTCATGCGTTCACCAGGCGTCGTCTTTAGCAAAAGCGACATCGTTGATGCCGTTTGGAAAGAACAGTATTCACCCCAAGTTCATGACAACAAGATTTACGTTACGATTAAAAGACTTCGAAAACTCTTGGAAGCTGAAGGTCGCTCGAAGGATTATATCCTGCGCGCGAAAGGCGGCTACCTTTTGAGTCCGAAAGTTACCATCCAGATTTTGGACGTTCCGCCCGAAATCCAACTAACAGCCGAAATTAAATCGTCGAATGTTACTGCAGGAAAAAGTGAGAGAGGCTTATGAAAATCGAATCGAATCAACAGGACAGCCAAG
>JAYVND010000181.1:0-2007 GCA_043758635.1 Bdellovibrionales bacterium | reverse complement strand
GTCTGACACCAAACTTGGACCATCATCACTTTCTAATTCTATGTAAGGCGACGCCTCACATAAAGAAAAAACACCGTTGTTCAGGACGCGAACCAACTAAACTGTACCTATCGAAGACTCGAGCGTGCTGAGCGTCTGTGCAATGATCTAGCCGTACACCCATTTGAGAATTTGCCTAAAATACGTCTGGGTGGGTCTAGACGCCTGTTTACTTTTTCGAGGATGAAACAAAGGCCGGGCAAACTTGTCGGCGAGCAAGGCCGTCCAGTCGAACGATTTTCTTACAAGCAAGAACAGATCAAAAGAACAGTAACGGGTGAGCGGCTGCATCGGAGTTACGCGAGCCAGCGTGATTTTTAGGTCGCCTGACAAAGCCTCGCATTTTAGAGATTCGTCCGCTCTGCCTCTGTCCTAGCCTTTTTCAAGCCTTCGGTTGTCTCAAACTTGAAGCAGTTTATTCCGAATAGAACTGGGTGGGTTGTGCGGTGTTGAGGTATTCTACTCATCTCTTGGCTTCATCACCGAAGATTACGGAAGCGCTAGCAGATTCATTTGGTCGAACGAGTTGCAAAACTTACGTGTGCTTGGATGCCAATGAGAGGGTCAATGACGACAAAACGAAGAACTAAAGTAGCGATCTTGCTCTCTGTCGTATTGCATATGATGGTAGGCCTAGTTCTTTGGTTTAAACCGGATTTGTTTTCTCAATTTCACACTCCGCGAAATTCTAAAATCCAGATGGAGTTTGTCGACGCTGACAAACTTCTCAAAGATTTGCGGAATATTCCGAAACAGGCGCCACTTGGTCAGATCGTGGATCAATCCGAGCAAGCTTTAAACGACGAAGTGCCAGTCGACGCAAAATACTTGAGCCGTCACAATCAAACGGTGGTTCGCCAAACGCAAGCCGCTGTCCACGGAAAATTTAAAAACACCGATCAGTCGGCGGGCATCGCTCAGCGCCAGATCGAAGCCGGCAAAGTTGCAAAATCTGAGCAGCAACCGGTCGATAAAAAAATCGTTCCGCCGACGGCCGCGCAGCCAGATCCGGCTCAGCCTAAAGAGCAAGCAAGGGCAAATCCTGATGAAAAGACCAAAACTGAGAAGACGGCGAAGCCGGACGCTGAATCTTTGAACGAAGAGATTGCCGATTCGAAGACAAACCCCGACTTGACCGACAAGCTTCAGGATTCCAGCGGCGGAACGGTGGTACGCATGGGCGGGCGACCGAAATTCAAGGATCTCGTACCAAGCTTTATCCCCGCGCCACCCATCGAAGCCGAAAGCAATCAAATTGCACAAGGTGGCGGCGACGGCGCTTCGACTTCGGACGATCATCTAAAAGACATTGATGTGGGTTCGCAGACTCTCCTGAGCACGCGCGAATTTGTTTACTTCTCGTATTACAATCGAATCAAAGAAAAGCTTCGCCAATACTGGGAGCCAAAAATCAAAGAAAAGATCACCCACATTCTCCGCCAAGGTAGACATATTGCTTCGGACTCTGATCACACAACGCGCATTGTGATTGTCCTCGATCGCAAGGGCTTCCTCCAGCATGTTCAAGTGAAGAGTGGAAGTGGCGTTGAAGATTTGGATGATGCCGCGGTGGAAGCCTTCCGCGCAGCGGCTCCGTTTCCAAATCCACCTAAAGGGATTGTCGATCCGGATGGAACCGTGAAAATCAATTGGGATTTTATTATCGAGGCATAACAGTGAGGCTTGGAAAATGATGAATCGAAGTCAATTCGCAGGCAGTGATGAAGATGCACCTTACTTTCGCCCAACTCGGATTCTTAATTTTCTCGTTATAACAACCGGTGCGAGCGCGGCGCTTTGCAGCGACGGTACGATCGATCGCATGATTCGTTTTGTCCTCGAACTTAAAAAAATCCCGATCTTAGTGCTTGGCCCCGAGGGCGACGAGATTTTGCTCAGTTCTCGCATGGCAGAAAAATGCGATCTTGCCTTTGATCCAAATTTTGATGGACACATTTTCTCAAGTCT
>JAYVND010000180.1:0-2011 GCA_043758635.1 Bdellovibrionales bacterium | reverse complement strand
ATGTAATTCGTGACCGAATCCTGCTAGATATCGAGCGCGGCGAACTTCCCAAAGCGACTGCTGCCGCGGACTTAGCAACCCTCACGATCGCCCTAATTCAAGGAATGTCGGTGCTCGCTCGCGACGGCGCCTCTCGAAACAAATTAGTCCGCTTGGCGGAGACCGCTCACGCAGCTTGGCCGAAAAGGGCGTCACCAAACAGGTAAGCTTCTGGCGATTGGCTCTGGCAGTTGGCTTTGGCAGTTGGCTCTGGCGAGCAGTAAGCGGGGACAAACCATGACGGAGAATGTCGAAATCACGCTATTTCGAGCATCCACTTGGTTTGTCCGACACTCTGGGCTAGAAACCCCGCCATGGCAGCCACATTAGTTATCTCAGCACTCCTGATCGTGATCGTTTACTACTTTTGCTACAATCCGATGCTTCACGGAAAACCATTTATGTGGCGCCGTTTTTTGAATTGGTTCCCATTGGGAATGAGCTACGGCTTCTTGTACATGGCTCGCTACAACTTAAACGTTGCGAGCAACGCTCTCGGATCTAAGATGTCGATCGCGAGTTTCGGGACGGTCTTCGCCGCCGGTACAATCGTCTACGGATTTTCATTTCTCATCAATGGCCCGCTTGTCGATAAAATTGGCGGCAAAAAAGGGATGATCCTTGCGACCACTGGTGCAGCTGTTGCCAACATTGCGATGGGCATTGCGACCTATTTATTTTTGCATGACGAGCTTCCCTACGACATGACGGTCGTGTTTGCGGCACTCTACTCGGTCAATATGTTTTTCCAAAGCTACGGCGCTGTCTCGATTATCAAAAACAAAGCTTACTGGTTTCACGTGCGCGAGCGTGGAATATTCGGTGCGATCTTTGGAACATTGATTTCAGTGGGTGTGTACTTCGCGTTCGACTGGAACAGCGCTATTGCCGACGCTGCAAGTGTCAGCCCCAAACATCCCGGAGTACTTTCGCAGATTTTTGAAAATCTCTTTCACACCGGAGCCGCGAGCGGAGTCGATGCGATTTGGATGGTCTTTTTTATTCCCGCAGTTTTCTTACTCGTGTGGATGACGATCGATTATTTTTTGGTTCGAGACATGCCTTCGCACGCCGGCTTCGATGACTTCGACACGGCCGACGCATCTTCTGGCGAAATGCACGTCGAGTACACGAAATTTCAAATTCTCAAAAAAGTTTTTTCAAACCCGGTTATCCTAATGGTGGGGGCAGTTGAATTCACGACCGGCGTGATTCGCAACGGAATCATGCAGTGGTACTTTAAATTTGCAAAAGTGATCCCGCAGGTGGGCGCTGAATTTTTTCAAGAACATTGGGGCTTGATTTTATGTATCACCGGCATCATTGGCGGCTTCGCGGCAGGCCAATGCTCGGACCGTTACTTCCAGTCGCGCCGCGCGCCACCTGTTCTGATCGCCGGAACAATGATCTTGGTAATGGCAGGGGTCATGTACGGATCTCTCCTCACATCACCCATCGTTGTCGGTTGCTGCGCGGTTTTAATCGGTCTACTTTCGATTTCAATTCATTCACTCATGTCAGGAACTGCTGCCGCAGATTTTGGTGGTCGCAAAATGACCGCCACTGCTTCTGGCATCACCGATGGATTCGTTTACCTCGGCACGGGCCTCCAGTCATGGGTGCTCGGATCGCTCCTGAAAGCTGACCAACCCGAAACGTGGAAATACTGGCCGGCATTCTTGATACCGTTTGCGATCATTTCGATGATTCTTGCAGCCCGTATGTGGACTTCACTGCCTGATGCAACAAAACGATATTTGGCGAAAAACGAGCCCCAGAGGCACTAAAGTTCAGATCAAAACGAATCAAAGAGGTTGAACATGTCGATCAACTCAGAAGAAGATCTCATCGGCCTTCGCGCAGTTGGTCGCATCGTGGCTCAGTGTCTGCAGTACATGCATCTACAGCTCGAGCCAGGCATCACGACCCTCGAAGTCGATGATCTCGGTGGCAAGTTTCTTGAAAAACACGG
>JAYVND010000179.1:0-6459 GCA_043758635.1 Bdellovibrionales bacterium | reverse complement strand
GACTCAAAACCGATAGTTTCGTATGCAATTGAAAAAGCCGGTGCCCCAGCCTCAAGTGTCACAAAACGAGAATCTCTCGAAATCGCAAAACTTTGCTTCTCTGCGTCGGTGCGCCATCACTCTCCTCTTTGCATCTTTGACTGTCAGTGCGAGCGTCACAACGGTGACCGAGTTTTCAAGAATCCGTACGGATCTTCGCAAGGAAGTGAAAGAAGACGTCCTTAAAACTCTAAATGGACCTGATGGCGCCATTTTTATTCGCAAGAGTGAGGCATTTTTTCAATCTTCTTTGAAAGCCGCGGCAAATACAAGTCTCGCGGCAAATGTGACTAAATCAAAAATGGTTAAGTTCAAAGCGAATCCGAAAGCCCATCTCGACGAAATCGCCGACAAAATCACCGAGCTTTTGATGGCTGACGCTCTGGTCGGCGACGAATTCAGCGGCCGGAAAAGGGCACCAGCAACTGCGCTCACTTCGCAGTCGACAATGCGGTCGACTATGCAGTCGACCGGTTTGATGACAAGTTCGATGAACAGGCAGGCGTCCCGTCTGACGACCAAGCAAGTGAACAGTCAGATGGTCAACAAGACGACGAATAGGATGAACACGATCGATGTCTCACAACTTGATATCTTGATTCGCGATCCGAATTTTCAGATTCTCGCAACACAAACCGTTCAGACCGTGCAAAAAAAGCTAGAGGAGATCGAAAAAAATTTCCCAGACAGCGAAGCGAAGACCCGCTTTTCGCGCATCAGCTGTTCGGATCCAAGCCTGCATGGCGGGTTGACCGAGTACTCGCTTTACGATTCAGAAACGCAAACGCTCGAGTTTTGTTCTCGCTACCTACCGATGCAAGGAGATTTGACTTCATGGGAAGCCAACCTGTCACCAAACGCAGAGCGCGAGCCGGCTTCGACACTTTTCGCGAGCAATGAACAGGGCAGTTCGCAGAACAATTCCCTAAACAGTTCGCTGGACAATTCCAACATGAATGCGCAGTCCAGTGGACAGACGCTCGAAGCGAGCGATGAATTCAAAGTTGCAATTGCGCCCGACGAAACAATTGCCTCAACAGACACTTCCGCATCGGCAGTCTCTGACAACGGCGCTCTGAATTTGCACCCGGGCCAAGATTTTACACCGATCGGTAAACACGACCCAACATATGCGGGAGGCGACGACGTACATCGGGGACCGGCCTCGCTCAATGCAGCGGAGAAACTTCACAACGCGCGCTTAGCAAAATATCGTACCAGACTCCCATCGAAAGCCAAAGGTTGGAACTCCCATCTTGCTTCAGAAAAAAATGGCGCCCAAACCAAAGTTGTTGTCCAGTCTGCACAAGCGACCCCAGAGCGAGATTTTCATGCGACATCGCTCTCGTCGGTTTCGGCAGTGAGCGGGCAGTTGACAAGCAACATTGGCATTCGTCGCTCTCAGCTTCCAGCGAGTGTGCATGAAGGTTTTGAATTCCGTCTGCAATACGGCCGGTTAATCACAACCTTTTGGGTCGTCAATCGCGGAACGAATTATGATTTAGTTTACGCTAATTCGAGCGGCTCCCGCGTCACAATTGGGATTCCGGTGACCAGTTTCTCGTATCTTCAAGAAACTGCCGAAGCTGTCCACCATGATGTGAACGATATCAGTCGTTGCCCGGCTGCCAAAATTCAGATGCACATTGTGAGCGAGGGCGAAAAAGAACAGTCGATCGCCGCTTGCGTTCAGGGCAATACGAAAGCTGCCGCCGACTTGCGCGCAATGGGCAACTTGCTTTCGACACTTGTTCGATAATTTCAGGCTGCGAAAATCACAGCGCCCGGTTTCACTCTGCAAGTCCTGTGAAGATCCCAAGCGCTTGCGCGCGCTTCACCCAAATATGATCGGCTGTTACCAAACGTGGCGGCTGCATCAAGTCGCTGATCGGTGCCCGAACAATTTTGCCGTTTCGTGAAACGACGGCCTGATTCCACGCATTTTCATCGATCATCTTCGCAATCTCGACGCCCATTGCCTGCGTGAGTAGCCGGTCGCTAAAACAAGGCGGACGTGAGCGCTGCAAGTGACCCAATACACAATGACGCGCTTCCCAGCCCGCTTCTTTTTCGATCCATCGGGCAAGGTGCTCGCTGAATCCACCGAATCGATCGGCCTGCGGACTTCCCATCACTTGAAAAGCAATCGATGCGTCCTCGCCAATCGCCGCACATCCTTCAGATGCGACGACAATCAAACCGCGATGCAGTGGCTTCTTCATTTTCAAAAACTGCAAAAAAGCGTCCCGCGAAAATGGAATCTCCGGAATCAGGAGCGCGTCGGCATATGCCGCAAGGCCTCCTGCCAGAGCGATCCAACCCGACGTGCGCCCCATTGCTTCAATGATCATCACTCGACGGTGCGCATCGGCACTCGAGCGTAACTGATCGGCGGCTTCCATCACTTCGGTGGCGGCGGTATCAAAACCAAATGTCACGTCGGTCCCTGCTAAATCATTGTCGATGGTTTTTGGAACCCCGATAATTTTCAGATCCGCTTTCACTCTGCCTAGTGCTTCGAATGTGCCATCGCCGCCTACCGCGATCAAACCGTCGAGTTTCAACTTATCAAATTTTGCGACAAACTCGGCCTCTCGTCCCTTGATTGTTGCTTTGTTTGTCGTCCCTAAAATGGTGCCTGCCTCAAAATGAATGTGAGAGATCGGCTCATGGCTCAGATTGATATTTCGTTCGTCGAACACTCCGTCGAAGCCGTCTTGGATTCCGATGACTTCATGACCGGCCAATTTTAAAGTTCGTAAACAGGATTCAATGACTCCATTGAGTCCTGGCGCGTCGCCTCCGCCTGTAAGGATTCCAATGCGACGGCTCGCGGATGCTAAGTTTAGATTCTTAATTTTTGTCACACAGTCTCCTTGAGAGCGGATCTCTCGTATCCAACCTTTATTACGCACCAGGCATCAAGCGATTGTCGAACAGTTTTGACATTACCGCACTCGCGAGTCAGAAATGAGTGATGTATCGCGTATTAGAGTTTTCAGATGCCGCAAGCTTTGCCGAGCGCTCCATGCGTTTTCTACTCGAACATGAGGCTGAAAATAATCTCATTATTAGCAGCGCGGCGACCCTCGCCCGCACCTCAGCGCGGAGTTCGCGACTGAACTTTTTTGTAGTGACCGAAGACGAAAAAATTGTTGCGGTCGCTTTGAATTCGCCTGATCGAAGACTGTTGCTCTCGCATTGCTCAGTCGAGGCCGCCAATTATTTTGGCCTAGACCTCCGCACCCGAGACGTCCGCGTGAAAGGCATTTTAGGTGTCACCGAATCTGCGCTCGCCTGTAGCAAATCGTATTTGAATCTGCTCGAACTCAGTGAACGGAACGTGAATCACGTGCAAAAAATCATGCGCCTAGAAAAACTCATTGATCGCTCGACCTCCCACGGAAGAATGCGCACCGCTACTCACCGCGATCACAATCAGTTGCTCAAATGGTCGCGAGAATTTATCCAAGAATCAGACATTGATGAGTCCCCTGAGCAAACGGAAATGCTGGTGCGCCGCTACCTCGAAGGTCGGCAATTTTTTATTTGGGATGACGGTCGCTCGGTTGCGATGGCTGGGCACGGGGGCAACACGCCCAACGGTATTCGCGTTAACATGGTCTACACCGAAAAAGCAGCGCGCGGAAAAGGCTACGCAGGAAGCTTAGTGTACGTGCTGACCAGAAGACTTTTGAATGAGGGTCACCGCTTTTGTTTTCTCTTCACTGACGTGAATAACCCGATCTCGCAACACATCTACCAAAAGATGGGATATCAGTCGGTCTGTGAATTCACCGAATATGGATTCAACGTCAACACCACTGGGTAATGGTCTGACGGCAACTCACGCTTCTCATGAATATTGCGCGGAATGATCAAGGTCATCCCATGCTCGTCTTTATAACGATAGACCCAGGTTTCATCTTTATTGACTCGCGCCGCTAGCGAATTTGGTACAAAAATATAATCGAGCTGCTTACGCTGAGACACACGCCGACTTGAAATCTGCATGTGGGTGAAGCGCTCGTCATCGGGGGTGCCTGCAATTTGCAGGCAATCCTCGAGATCGGTGTCGCGGTAGATCGCCTCAAACTCGGTGTCGGTCTGCTGGCGCCAAGCGCCGCCGTTGAAATCACCCGCGAGCAACACCGGGACTTCTCCCGCAAACTCTCTTGAAATCTCTTGCTGGATCTTAACAAGCATGTCGGCCTCAGCCCTGCGACGGTCGCGTCCCTGAGGATCAATCCGCAGCGGATCTAGCTGCGATTTTAAATGCACCTGGAGAATAATCATGACCGGCTTGATTTCATCTTTTTCGAAAACTCGCAGTTCCAGCACATCTCGCGAAAAGCGGTGACTCTTGATTCGCCCCGCTCGCAAGTGATCGTAACCCGTTTCTTTGGTGAGCAACTCATGAGGATACAGAAAATCAATCGGGCGCTGTTTGTGTGAAATTAAGTCGTACTTAAATGGAAGTGTTTTGCGAACCAGATAACCCAAGTCGATTCCGCGATTGGAATTTCCCTCGATCAAATGCGGCTCATACAAATCATCTAAAAAATAACGACTGAAGTTTGCGAGGCTCTCTCGCCCTCCCACTTCACAAAAAATCATAATGTCGGGATTGATATCGCGAATCGCAAACGCCAAACTACGAATATGTTTGATCGGCTTATTGGCGGTGGTCGAAGACGTCATTGCTTGCCACTCAGGCTCTTGAATTGTCGCGAGCCGAGTCTTCAGGCCAGGATACAGGCCTGGATTCGAGCTAGAGTTCTGGCCTGCTTTCTGGCCTGCTTTCTGGCCAGAGTTCTTGCCAGTATCTTCACCGCCTGCTGGGGTCTCTCCTCGATAATGATCGAGATAAAGAAATAAATTTTCGACATTGAACTCGAGTAACCGCAGACGCCCATTGAATACGCTCATCACGCACAATGGTATTCGTCAAAAACGAAAATTGAAAGTCGTGAGAGCTCATTCGATTGGTCTCGTTTAAATAATTACTGGGCTTGGGCCGATTGAGCCGCGAGAGCGTCCCATTTCGCCGAAAGTTCTTGCAGATCCTCGACACTCGCCGTCCTCAACGCTGCGAGGTAGGCTGAGCGAAGCACTGCCTCGTTCTTTGCGAGTTGAGCTGCTTTCTCCGAGCTCTCCGTGTTGATCGAAGCCGACTCTGAAACGTTCACCGCACTTACCGAGATTTGCCTTTGAGCTTTGCCGTAGACGTAACCGTTATAACTCATCGAGTGATTGTTTGATGGGTAAACTGCATCGCAGGTATCCCCAGAATTATAAGGACGGCCTGTGGCTTGGCAATTGGTGTAGGAACCAACCGCTGTGCTGTAAGCCTGATCTTGGGTCTGATCGGGCACAACCTGCGTTGAACACGCTGCTGCCAAGTATCCTGCCGCAATTATCAGAAGAACTGTTTTGTAGTTCATAGCCCTCACTCCTTTGGCCCCATCAAAGGCCTTAAATATGGGGTCATGGTTTAGTCCTTAAACCGACCGCATACTTTTAAGTAGAGCAAGCGCTTGGCCACAAATAGAGCCTTCAGCACCCCATTATTTGCAGGGCATAAAAAAAGGCCTCCTGCTCAGGAGGCCTAGTGACCTTTGTGTTTTGCACATGTCGATTGTTTAGCCAGATGTCAAAATTGTTTCATATTGAGACATACCGATTTCAATTCTCTTTACCTCAAGACAACGTCCGATCGATAGAACTTACTTTACTTCTGCTTTTGCAGAAGGTTTTGCGTCAGCTTTCACGTCAGCTTTTGCCGAGGGTTTTACATCAGCTTTTGCTGCTGGTTTAGCCGCGGGCGGCTTTACGCCTTTTGCGCCGTGCGCGCCGGGCATGCCTGGCATTCCGCCTGGAGCGGCGCCGGTACCCGGAACTACGTCAACCAACTCAACGTCAAAAAGAAGTACTGAATTCGGCGGTATGCCTGGACGACCTTGGGGACCGTAAGCTAGTTTGGGCGGGATTGTTAGTTTGTAAGAACCGCCAACCTTCATCAATTTCAAAGCTTCTGTCCAACCTGGAATAACTTGATCGATCGGGAATGTAACAGGCTCTGAGCCATGATCACGCGAGCTATCAAATTTCTCCCCAGTGATAAGTGTTCCCGTGTAATGAACTTTTACGCTGTCGCCAGATTTCGGTGATGCGCCAGTTCCTTCTTTAGTCACTTCATACTGAAGACCAGACTCCGTCGACTTCATGCCCGACTTGTCTTTGTTTTTCTTCATGTAATCGTCAGCTTTTTTATCGTTTTCAGTTGCCGTTTCCATGCTCTTTTTCATGGTAGCTTCTTGCAGCTTCATCATCGCAGCCTGCATCTCTTCTTGCTTCAGCTTCGCCTCTTTGCCGCCAACCGCATCTTGCATCCCAGCCGTGAGCGTTGCGATGTCGACA
>JAYVND010000178.1:0-2012 GCA_043758635.1 Bdellovibrionales bacterium | reverse complement strand
GAGCCGCGAATTAGAAACAAACGCCAAGTTCATTTCGAGATCGATGACGGGTTGGCCGTTGCCGATGGTGACATTGTTTTAGGTGTCCCTGCGAGCAGCAGCACTGCAACCTCCGGCACGGGCGCGCTTCCCATTACGACTCGCTGGCCAAGTCGGCAAATTCCATACTACGTCCAACCTGGCTTTCCCAACCCTGAGCGCGTTGATCACGCGATTCAATTGTTCTCCGGAACACCGATGCACTTTGTTCCTTACACGACCGAAGAGGATGTTCTCGTTTTTCAAGAAGGCCAGGGCAATTGCAAATCCTACGTCGGTCGCATCGGTGGGAAACAACCGGTCTGGCTCTCCGCTGGCTGCGGGGCGCCGCAAATCGCGCATGAGATGATGCATGCCATTGGTTTTATTCACGAGCAGAACCGCTCAGACCGTGACCAGAGTATCACGGTGAATTTTGAGAATATCGATGAGAATCACCGCTTCAATTTTGAGAAAATGTCGAACGATATGATGCGCTTGAGCGGGCTATCGGATTTTGATTTCACTTCTCTCATGATTTACACGGACACCGAATTTTCTAAAAATGGTCAGGTCACGATGCGTTCGTTAGAACTAGAGCAGCGCATTGACCCTGCAAATTCATTGAGTGCTAAGGACATCCAGCGCTTAGTGAGAGCCTACGGCGTCAGTGCTGAGGGACCGTGAGCGAAGAAATTAGAATTTCAATCGGAAAAAACCGATCGCAATCATGACTGGATTGAGTCGAAACGAGTTGCGCCTCAAACTTGAAACTTAAGGTACACGGTTTTTTTTGAAAAAAATTCCGCAGATCATCGCCGACTGCTCAGCTGTCAGAAAAGGGGCCGTGACGAGGCCGTGGATGAGTGCATGGTATCCGAGAATCTCATCCGGAGTTGCGTTCGGAAATCCAGCGCGAAGCTTTTTTTGAAAGCGCGCCTCAATTTCGGTAAACTGTTTTTGTTCAGGTGAATTTTTCGACCGCCACTTCTGGTAATAGACAATCGCATCGGGATTGTCCATCATCTGCTGGCGCGCTTTCATAATGTGATCTGCAAGCGAAAGATCTCGGAACGGCCCATCCATCCCGTAAAAATCGCTTATAAAATCGCGGACGACAGTTTTAAGCATTGCGCTCTTTGAGCTCCCTAAATACTTGTAGATGAGCGATCGACTCAAGCCAGATTTTCTCACCAAGTCGGTGACTTTCCAGGCAAGGTGACCTTTGGAGGCCTCCAGCGCGAAAACGCTTTGATAAAGCAGTAGAAAAGTTTCACGCTTGTCTTGGCTGGCCACTCTTTTAGTCATCTCTCATGATCGTAAAGACCTCTGAGATGAGAGGCTAGCCCGTAAACACAGAATTCGAGAAAACTGTCTCCCGAACTGACTCGCGGGACTCGGCGCATTGCGATAATTTCCGTTTCAGCCAAAATACCAGCCAACGTTTTAGGCAGGGTTTCAGGCCGCGTTTCAAGCAATGTCGCGTCGACAGTTCGGCCGACGTTTCAGCAAGCGGCGAATCAAGTGAGATGCGTTGAGAGAGGATGCGTTTTGGAATTTGATCACAACACTGACAAGTGGAAGTCCTTCGCAAATGAAATTGATTCCATCGGAGCAGCCATGCAGGCCAATACCGGGGCTGCTGATTTTCACCAACTACGTAAAATGGAAGTTTGGGGAAGAATCGCGACGACACTCGGGTACCTCACCGCGTGGATTTTGCCCAATCCGATTTCAGCATTTCTTATCAGCCAGGGGATCTTTACCCGCTGGGGGTTGATCTTTCATCCGATCTCCCATGGAGCTTTTGATTCGGTTGAAGGCGTGCCGGAGCGGTACACGAGTCGCGGATTTGCGAAAGGAGCACGGCGTTTTTTAGACTGGGGCGACTGGATGCTGCCAGCGAACTGGCATGTGGAACATAATATCTTGCACCATTACTATCTTGGCGGAGAGAAAGATCCTGATGTGGTTTGGCGCAACTCTGAGTTGAT
>JAYVND010000177.1:0-2013 GCA_043758635.1 Bdellovibrionales bacterium | reverse complement strand
GATCATTCAAAAGTTGCGCAAAATTTCTTTTGTGAGTCGCTGGATCAACGATGTCAGTGTCTTCTTTTCCGTCGAACATCAACGTGTAAGTGTCAATTGCTTGGTACGTGAAAGAGTACACTTCTAAGAGAGCTTGGGCACCGGGGGTTGCCGCTGCGAAAAGTTTCGCCGGGAGGGGCAATGTTTCGCTTAGATCTCCGATCTGCAGATCGTGCAGTTGTGCTTGCGCGCGAAAAATGGGGTAGTTCCAAATTTGGCCAGGGCTCGAGAGATTCATTACCAAACCTTGGTCTTTTGCCAGCTGGCCAAAGAGCTGTAAATCGAAATCGTTTGCACTGAGCGAATCAGTCCCGAGATGGTTGCGAGCAAGTAAAACTGTCGAATCGAGGGGATGAGCATAACGGAAGCCCGTAAAACTCGGAAACTCATGTTTGCCTTGCACCGGAAAATCCGGGTAAAAAAGCGTGATCAGCTCTTTTATTTCCCCTACGTTAAGATAAGTCCCACCGCAAACTAGGTCGGAAGACTTGTTCACTTCTTTCACCAAATCACCGTCTGATGACGTCCAAGCGCTCCACTGATTGCAGTAGCCCCGCCACGCACCGGAAAGAAGACTGTATTCGGGCCTATACGTGAGCGTGCTCATCGGACCCTTCACAGGAGTGGTGTGGCCTAAAACGCCAGCGCGGATGACATCGAAGCGGTCGGCCACCGGCAGATGCGAGCCTTCGACAACCTTGGAGTTCAGCAGGCTTTCGACGTTTGCCTGAGGACCGCTTCCGGCCTTTCGAACGAGTGGTCCACGGTAGAGTGGTAAGTACGAAGTCGAAGGCGGAAGCCAGCTGAGTGCTGCCATCTCACTCGTGTCCGCCGACGCGATGGAGGAGAGGGCGAACTGAGTCAATACGAGGCAGAACAGTGGTAGGATTTGTTTCATTTGTTTTCCCGAAGTGTGCGGCAAAGTTTAAATCTAAATCTTCGACCCTCGCAGCCAAAACCCAAAAGCCAAAAAAATCAGTATCGATAGCTCGGAGGTCGAACTTCAAGTTCATGAGTTTCTCAATCCAATGGGTCAATTATGATAGCGGGGGCGTCTGGGTTCTACACAAATGCGTGACGTTTAGCGAGCCGAACTCTTGCCGCACTCTTTAAAGCTCACTGGAACTACGCGAGAGACTCGCCACCCGCTGCGGGTAAGAAAGGATTTCAATGCTTTTGAAAAAGCCTCTACAAATAAAGCAGAGACGAGGTGAATTTTCTTTTAAAATTAATTCAATCCAGCTCAATCGGCATGCGCATCTGCATCGGCATCGGCATCTGAATTTGCATCCGCATCCGCAGCTGAATTTGCCTCCACCTTAGCCTACCGGCTATCTATTCCATGGCGCAAATCTCCAATATGTTGATCGCCAATCAGTCAACCGTTTCGGAGAACAGATTGCACCTTCAGGTCAGTGGAAAGAAGTCGACTCCGATTGCAAAAATATCCTCTTCGTTGGATTCAATCACCTCGTCGACCGCACATTTAACTGCCGAAAGCAGAATTTCTCTAATCCGGTCCACATCGGAACGCGCGAGGGTTACTACACCTGAGTAATGCAAACTCTCAGGCGACTGACGCTCCGAGGCCTGTGCGGCTTTTAAGCGCCAATTCGTATGATGCCGAGATAGATGAACCGATTGCGGCCCCAAGTGAATGTGTTTAGGCCCGATCTCCAAACCAGTTTTAGTTTGAATCGCCATCCCTTGTTCCAATAAAAAGCTAAGGGACTTATTCACCGCCGAGATTGGTAAATGCAGATAATCGGCAAGGGATTGTGGATTTTTGGCAAGACGTGGGATCGATAAACCCACGTGGACGGCCGCGTAAATCCAGCTACTATAGTACTGCGCCTCATCTTTTTCTTTAAGTCGTTGATCCATCCCGATTCGCTTCTGAACGTTTCGTTTGGTTTCGCGAAGTCCTAATATTTGTTTTTCGAAATAGGACTTAAGCTGTTGAGTGCCTGCGCG
>JAYVND010000176.1:0-2014 GCA_043758635.1 Bdellovibrionales bacterium | reverse complement strand
AACTCACGATTGAACTCACGCTTGAACTCATAACTGGACTCGTCACTGAACGCGTCACTGAAGCGGTGACGAAACCTATAACTGATCTCATCAATGAGATCACACTGAGACTACAGTGATCTCACACTTAGCGGAGGAACTCGAAAGAATGTTTGATCCACATCCCATCACGGCATCGGTCTCCCTCGCATCGAGCGGGGTGTCAACGCACATCGCTGCGAGTGAAATCATCGGTTCGATTTGTTTCATTTTGGCGCTCTCGCACACTTTTTTCGCGGTCAAATTCAAACCGATCTCGCATTACCTAAGTGAGACAGAGTTGGCGTTTCCGTTCTGGGGCATTATTTTCTTGGCGACGGTTCCACTTTTTTCAGTTTTAGGTTGGATCGACGGCAGTGATTCGCGAAATCAGTTTATGGAGCTCGCGGGGCATTTGGACTTTTCCGAACCCGCGCTTCTTTTTGTGATTTTGCTCGTTACCAATACGCCCCTCGTTATGCGTTTTGCCAGTCGAGCCATCGACGGAGTTGCTGACCTCGTGATGCAAATGGCCTCTGCTTCGCGAGGCGAGGCTTCATACATAACTTCGATGATAGTCGGGCCACTCATGGGGAGTCTCATCACAGAGCCTGCCGCGATGACGGTGACCGCATTGTTTTTGCGAGATCGTTTTTTCAATCGTCGCGTGAGTCGTAGATTTAAGTTTATGAGCTTTGCGAATTTACTCGTGAATGTTTCGATTGGTGGAGCTCTCACTAATTTTGCGGCGCCTCCGATTTTGATGGTGCGCGATGCTTGGGGATGGAGTTCAAATTTTGTGTTTTTTCATTTTGGTTTGAATGCGGCTCTTGCAATCGTGGTCAACACAGGTCTCTGTTGGTTTTTCCTTCGGGGCGAGCTCCGAGCGGTGCAGGGGTTTCCTAAAGAAAGTTTGAACGACGCGAATGGATTGATATTGAAAAAGGATTCTGCTTCCACCACGCGCACTTCTCAGGCCGCGGAACAACGGGCCGTCCGATCGTTGGGCTCGAGATTATTTTACTTAGTTAATCAATTTGAGTTTCGTTCCAGCCTCTACGTCGCGCTCTTTTTAGCAGGAGTGGTGGTCCTTGGTCATCAGCAAGCGTGGTGGTTGCGTGAGTTAGTTGAAGGAAAGTCTCCTTTCTCACTCTTTCTAGGCTCAACGGTACTGACTTCAGTGACCGACAACGCCGCTCTCACTTATCTGAGCACCCAGATTGAATCTCTAACGCCGCTGATGAGACACGCGGTTGTGGCGGGCAGTATCGCTGGCGGTGGTATAAGTGTTGTAGCGAACGCGCCCAACCCAATTGGTTTCTCGATCTTGCGGGAACAGCTTGGCGACGCTGGATTCGGATTTTCAGATCTGCTTCGCTATGCGCTTTTGCCAACAGCAATTGCGATGATTTGTCTCTGGAGTTTTTAGCTGCGCTTTCTAAACAGCATTCTAACATTTCAAAGTTGCCGTCTCTGCTTTTTTGCTCAAGAATTAAGTCACTCGGTTTTCTCAGGCGCCTCTGCGCCATTTTTAGCTCCCGGAGGTTGCGTTATGAAATTACTATTTTCCCCTGTATATCTTTTCGCCGGGGTTTTGACATTCATTGGTTTATCTAATTTTGCGCAGGCAAACCAGTTGCTGACGCCATCACCATTGTCGGTGCCTCCCCTATGGAATGGTGAAGCGGCGACTCCTGAGTCACTTCCTTTCATGACCGAACTCTGCGATTTAAAATGTGCTCAGACGGCTTTTGAAAACGGCTCGGCAGCGTTTCGTGAGAGAATTATCGACTCTCATACAGCGCGCCTTGTGCGCATTGGAAATGATCGAGACTCTGGATTTTCTGATTTGAGTTTCTTGATTGACGCGAGCGGTGCGCTTGCGCGAATGGACTACGTCACCACGGCTTCGAATGGGCAGGCCACTAAGAAATTCTTTCTTCCAGCTCAGCTCGAAGGAGCGGGGGCTGTCTTAGAAGAGCAGCAGGGTGTAAAG
>JAYVND010000175.1:0-18842 GCA_043758635.1 Bdellovibrionales bacterium | reverse complement strand
GACTCACGTAAATATCATCTGGTCCCGGCAGATAATTGTAATCTGGCGAGCGCAAGAAACCGTATCCATCAGGTAGGATTTCGAGAACACCGTTTCCGTAGATATCACCAAGACGACCCGCGCGTTTCAAGATCTCGAAGACGAGATCTTGACGGCGCATGCCGGCAGCATTCTCAATTTTCAGTTTACTGGCGAGCGCCGTGAGCTCCTCGATTTTTTTCGACTTCAAGTTTTTTGAAGTGAGATCTGCGCGCTCAACATCTGTGAGGTTGATATCAGAGAGATCAATCTCGCCCGAATTCACCGGCATGTGATCGTGATCATCCATCATGCCTTCGCTGCCACGCATCTCTTGCTGACCGCGATCGCGATAGTAGCCGCCCTGACCGCCGCCTTGTTGCATCGTTTGTTTATCTTGGTAACGACTGCGATCGCTTGGACCACTGCCTTGCTGGCTGTTTTTATTTTGCTGATTGCTGCGGCCTTGGAATCGACCACCGTTTCCGGCATTGTTGCGATCGCGGTCTCCGCCGCCTTGGCGATCACCACCAGTGTTTCGATCGCCACGGTTATCGCGGTCGCTTCCTTGACGTTTTTGTCCGCTGTCTCGCCCGCCGCCGCGATCACGGTCACCGCTGCTACTGCTGCTGCTTCGACCCTGGAACCGCGCGCCACGGTCGCCTCGATCCAGAGCCGGACGATCGCCGCCACGATCTGGTCGGCTCTGATCGCCACCTTCAATAGGATTGACAATAGGGTTGGCTGTCGGGTTGGAACTTGGACCTGAATTGGAATTCGAATTAAGAGTTGGAACTCCGCTCGAAGCGGGACCCGCAGCTTCCGCAGTTGGACTTCCGCCTTGCGCTTCTGATGGCACTGATGCGGACGGCTCGGCCCGAGCGCGACGCGGTTCAGGCACGCTCACTTCCGAGCGCTCTTTGCTCGGAGCGGGGCTTGGGGCTGGGCTCGGCGCAGAAGTCGAGGCCCCTGACTGAGAGCTAGCTTGAGCGGCAGCAGCTGCGGCAGCTTCTTTTGCAGCGGCAGTGGCCGCACGTGAACGAGATGGTTTAGTGGCGATAGGTGTACTTTCGTCTGACACGGAGATGAGCTCCTTCGGTATGTGGAAATCGAATCGTTAGAATTTGGATAATCTGAAATTTTAATCTTTGAATTTAATGTGGGTGTGTTGAATGCCTCAGAGAACAGGGAGTTTTGTCAGAGAGACTGAGGTGATCAAAGTCGAAAAAGGATCGATCACGAGTTCTGCAAAAATCATTTCTTTGAATTCTTCTCAAAAGAAACGCTTGCGATATCTAACTTGGGTCCAGAGCGTTGAGATACTGTGTTAGAAACTCGCTGTTTTGTCAATCCCAATTTATACGCAGCGTAAGTGGGCAGCGCAGCCTGCGCCGACATTGTCTCTCGCTGATACAGTTCTGACACGTCAATTGTTAGAGTTTCCAAAATACCCAACAATCGCCTCAATTTATACGCAATTGCGCCGATCAATCAAGTATCCCTGGAGGTGAGGGTTTATGACATCAGATAATCAGGCCTCAAAAAATGAATCACCGGCACCGCGCGTCCCGCTCAAACTGGAAGTTGAGTATCGTCGCAGTTATGGTCGCAATGCAGATCATGGGCATCTGAAAAACATCAGCTTATCTGGTGCATTTCTCGAACATGAGAACGGCGAACTGAAAATTAGCGACAAACTCGCTGTGACTTTCAAAGTCGGTGGACGCGTGCGAAAAATAAACGCTTTGATCATTTGGTCAAATGAATCAGGCTCCGGCGTACGCTTCTTACCAACAAACAATCGCGATGTGCAAATTATAGACGATTTGATTTATTTCGTTGAATCGAAACGCGAAAGCCGTCGGACTGTGCTGGATGATATTTTCAAACAAACCGGCTGAGACTCAAATTAAAATAATCCGGTTTAATCAGGCCTTGCTCCATGAGCAGGGTTTTTTTCTTTCGTGCATAACTGCATCCGCCTACGCGTGACTGCACGCATGAAAGTCACCTTCTAATTACCTTTTGCTGTAAACAATACGTCGAGACGACCTTCAAGTTTTTAAGTCGAAATGCAGAACGCGAAGAAGGCACCTGTTGGCGCCTTCTTGCTTCGAACTCATTCGTTTCTGTTTATATGAGATCGCTCTTAGATTTCAGACTTTGCGAGTTAGACCTGGGTCTGTCCAAGATCCATTCGTTTCGCGCGATTCTTACGGATCACGACAAAGAGTACAGCGGCGGCGGCGATTAAAATTCCACCGAATCCTACTGTCATCATCATATCTTGATCATTTCCACCTTCATCTGCAACTGGCGCGGATGCCTTCCTGATAGGCTTGGTTGGTGGAGGCGGAGCTTCGGCCTGTGGCGGTGGTGGTGGCGGAGCCATCGGATCATTTGCTTTCACCGTGCCCATCGCACCTTCAGGTGTCGAGGCGGGTCCGGGTGAAGGCTTTCCACCGTTTGGCATTCCTGGAGGCATTCCGTTTTGCGCTATATCATGCCCGCCGGGCATTCCTGGATTTTGTCCTTGGTTCATCCCTGGATTCATTCCCGGATTCATTCCCGGATTCATTCCCGGATTCTGGCCTGGATTCATTGGTGGAGGGTTTCCCATTCCAGCTTGCTGTCCAGGGCCACCGACATTTGGATCCGGTGGCGGCGGATCCGGCATGCCGCCCATGTCGCCCATTGCGTTTGGGTCTTTCGCCGGCAGTCCGTCGTTCTTTGCCATGTGCATCGACGGTGAGCCGCCGGCAGCATCTGGCCAGTACTTAATTTCGAGTCCCGCTGGAATGTCGCCTTTAGAAGCAACGTTCGCGTTTGTCGCCCAAACTTCTTTCCACGAATCTCCCGATCCGAGAAGTTTCTTGGAGACTTTGCGGATGTTATCGCCCTCTTGAGAAACATACGATGAAGAGGGAACACCCGCTTCTTCGTAGAAGTTCATCATACGCGTGTCGTTTGCATCTGCTTTTGACGAGCAATAAATTTTGTCGCCAGTCTTTACGCCGCGTTTCAAGAAGCCATTCCAAGAAACGAGATCCTTCGAGCGCGAAGAACTTCCGTAAACTTTTTCTGCTACGGACTTAGGTGTGTCACCTGGGCGACCCAAATAAACTCGATTTAGGAGCGTTCCGTTTTTAGTGAAGGCTGCGTCTTTCACTTTCATGAGCGGAGAGTAGTTTGGTGCGGGTGCTGCGGGTGCCGCGTCAGCGACTGCGCTAGCGCCTTCAGCTGGAGCTGCACCTGCATCCGCGGGAGCTTCTGCTGATGGATCGGCAGGTGCTGTGCTGCTTGCCGATGCGGCATTAAACACAGGGTCATCCGATGGCGGAGGTTCCGCCGTTGCAACTGGAGCGCCAGAAGCCGCTGCTGGATCGCTTGCCGGAGGGGGCGCGAGGTCGCCACCTGGTGCTGCCGAATTTGCGGCAACATCATCGGGCAATCCACCGTTTGAAGCAGTTGTGCCCGGATTCGCCGGAGCGGCGTCGCCGTCGAGTGTTAAGTCGCCGCCATCCGCTGGAGCTGCGCCGGCTGATGCAACATCCGTTGGAGCTGCGCCGTCAGCGGGGGGCGCCCCATCGGCCGGAGCCGCTGAAGCAGTTGCATCACCACCGTCAAGACTCAACTCATCGCCAGCTGCAGCGGGAGCACCGTCTGCGCCCGCAACTTGTTCACCCGCGGGTGTGCCATCTGCTGGTGCTGCGCCATCGCTTGGCTTGTCACCGCTTGCGAGCTCGGTTTGCGCGTCTCCCGTTTCACCTTCAGCAGGTGTATTGAAATCGTCGGAATTTTCCTGCGCAAATGTACCGTCTTCAGCTGCCACTGTTCCGTCATCTTGGCTGCTGCTTGAACTACAACCCGTGGTGTGAACCACAAGTAGCAATGCGAGTAATGATATTAAGAGTCGTTTTTTCATAGCTGCTAATCCTTTAGCGAGCGGATGGCGCGTACTTGCGCCTGTACTCAGTTAATCATACGCATCGGATGTTATTAGAATTTATTGAGAAGAAAGGTCCTTAAGTCTCGCAACTTTTTAAAAAAAGTGACGAAGGTCAGAGCCTGCAAACAAGCCTCAGGTCAGGGTTTCCCGACAAAGGTAAAAACCACTCCAGACTTTATGCCGTTTTCGGGGAACCACTTAGTCGGCATTTCGAGCGCATACTTAGCCGGAGCATGACTCGGGTAAGTCAGCGTCTCGCGCTCTCCCATCACCTGTATTCTCATCTCATGAGTTTCGAGTAAGTTTTTCTTGTCATCAAAATAACCAATACTGAGAGGAATCAGTGTGTTCTTCATCCAGAAGTTGAGTTGTTGGCTGCCATCAAAAATAAACAACATCCCTTCATTTGGCTTGAGCGATCTTCGGTACATCAATCCAAATTCACGCTTGGCGTCGTTGTCGGCAATCTCAACCGTAAGAATGTGACTGCCGATTTTGATTTTTTTCTTTTCGAATTTTGGCTGGTTATTCGCCGTCAATTCGGCAAATGCATGAACCGAGAGCAAAAGTGCGAATGCGATGACGATGAATTTTTTTGCCAAACTGGCTTGCAGCATATTCTCACCTATATATGAAGGGTCCCAACGCGAAACCGTCATCACGGATAGCTTGATTTAGGCCAAAGACTTCGCGATCCCGTACCGTAGACCTCGAACTGAAACTTCGAGCTCTTTGACATTAAGAGCAGCACAGGCTGACTCCAAAATCATGGCACCAGCAACAATTACATCTGCTCGCTTGGGATCCATTCCCACAAGCTCACAGCGTTGCTCCAAAGTCATTGGGGCTAAACGATCAATCCATTCTCGAATCCGAACGCGCGTGAGAACGTACCCATCGATTTTTTCTGGATTAAATGATTGTTGCAAGTCGAGAGCAGCAAGCGTCGTTGGAGTTCCGGCCACTGCGATGAATCTTGTTTTCGACCCAGGTGTTAAATGGACATTGAAGACTCGACCAATATCTAGAAACTCTTTTTGAATTCGAGTTTTGAGAGCCAATATCTCATTTTGAGGAATCGGATGAGAAGACACAAGCGATTCGGTGAGCCGTACCGCGCCAATGTCGAAGCTCTTGCGCACTTGAATTCCAGTCGCATCACCTGACGGATAACCTAACGCATTTCCCATAATAAATTCGGTCGACCCACCACCAACGTCAATCACGATTTGTGGCGATCTCGTGACGGAGGCGACGTTTTTATCAAGCGAGAGATGCGGAGAAGGTATCGCCTTTGATTCTAGATTCCCGATCGTTCCTAAAAACGTGAGTTCGGCTTCACGCTCGCCCGAAATAATTTCGAGCCGAATTCTAGCGCGTGCTGCAATGTCAAAGAGCTCTTGTTTGTTTGAAACGTCCCGTGCCGCACTGGTGGCGCACGCGAGGATTTTTTCAGGACCAAATTTCGTTATAATTTTCGCATACGCCTGAAACGCCTCATCGGCGCGCTTCAAAGCATCGGCATGAAAGCAGCGAGATTCGCCGACCCCTTGGCCAAGACGAATCACGCGCACCTCATCGTGCAGCACTCGCTGGATCTCGCCATTTTCAACTTCGGCTATCAAAAGCAGAAAAGTGTTGGTGCCGAGGTCCATAGCTGCCACTCGCATAAGTTTAACCTTTGAGTTTTGCTTTGAGCATGCCGTTGACCATGTCAGGGCTCGCCTGCCCTTTGGTCGCTTTCATCGCTTGACCAACAAAGAACGCAAAAAGCTTTTCTTTTCCGCCACGGTAAGCTTCGACCTCGTTCGGATTTGCCGCGATAATTCCATCCACGATTTTTTCGATCGCCGATGAGTCGGTGATTTGCGTGAGACCTTTTTCTTTAACGATTGTCTCAGCATTTTTTCCACTCGACCACATCTCGGTGAAAACAGTTTTTGCGATTTTACCCGAGATCGTGCCCTTATCGATCAGCGCGATCATTTCACCAAGACGCTCGGCCGCGATTGGAGACGTGTTGACGTCTTTTTTCGACTCGTTGAGCTCGCGCATCAAATCGGTCATCACCCAGTTCGACGCCGACTTTGGGTTTTTCGAAACTTCTGCGACCTTTTCGAAGTAATCCGCAAGATCGCGTTCTTGAGTCAAAATAAGAGCATCATATTCGGGCAGTTTGTAGGTCTCTATGAAACGCTCGGCGCGTGCTAGCGGAAGTTCGGGAAGAGTCGCACGGACACGATTGATCCAAGCGTCATCAACAACCATTGGCAAAAGATCGGGTTCTGGAAAGTAACGGTAGTCGTGCGCGTCTTCTTTACTACGCATCGAGAATGTGCGGTTTTTGTCCGCATCGTAGAGGCGAGTCTCTTGCATAATTGGCTCGCCAGTTTCGCAGCAATCAATTTGACGATGGATCTCGTACTCGATTGCTTTTTCGATAAAGCGAAACGAGTTGATGTTTTTAATTTCAACTTTTGTGCCAAGCTTAGTCGTCCCGACTTTGCGAACGCTCACATTGCAGTCGCAACGAAGTGAGCCTTCCTCTAAGTTTCCGTCGCAAACTCCAAGATAACGCACAATTTTTCGCATCGAGCGCGCATATTCTGCCGCTTCTGCGGGAGTATGCATGTCCGGTCCCGAAACGATTTCAAGAAGTGGCACGCCCGCGCGGTTTAGGTTGATCAGGCTGTATTCAACGTGATGGATCGATTTCCCGGCGTCTTCTTCCATATGTGCGCGTGTGATCGAAACTTTGCGACGTTCGCCATTGAGCATGAACTCCACACTTCCGGCTTCGCAGAGTGGTAGGTCGTATTGCGAGATCTGATAGCCCTTTGGGTTGTCGGGATAGAAGTACTGTTTGCGCGAAAAGACGGAGTGCTTGCGAATGTCACAACCCAGCGCCAGGCCCGTTTTTATCGAAAACTCGACCGCTTGTTGATTGATGACCGGCAATGCACCCGGCATCGCGGTGCAGACGGGGCAAACATTTTCATTGTCGTTGTCACCAAAGTGAGTGGAGTTGTTGCAGAACATTTTACTGTTCGTTTGCAACTGCACGTGGATTTCGAGACCGATCACAGCTTCATAGCCATTTTCGTAAGTCATCGTGTTGTTGATCGAAACTTTTTCGGTGGGGGCTAAGTGAGTGTTAGATGACATTTGGCACCTTTGTCGATTTCGGCAATGTATTCTCTAGCGCGAGCGCAACATTGAAGATGGACTGTTCGTCAAAATGCTTCGCCATCAACTGAACGCCGATCGGCATTCCGTTGGCTGCGAAACCGGCAGGCACCGACATCCCCGGAAGGCCCGCGAGATTTGTCGATGTTGTGAAAATATCATTTAAGTACATCGCCAGCGGATCCGAAATGCGTTCGCCAATCTTGAATGCCGGTGAAGTCGCTACCGGCGATAGAATCACGTCGCATTGCTTAAAGGCTTGTAAAAACTCATCGCGAATCAAGCGGCGAACTTGTCCCGCTTTTTGATAGTAGGCATCGTAGTAACCGCTCGAGAGGGCGTAGGTGCCCAGCATGATTCGACGCTTCACTTCCGAACCAAAAGATTCACCGCGGTTGTGCGCAAAAAAATCTTCAATATCTTTTGCGGGCTGTTTCGAAAAATCACTGCGGTAACCAAAACGTACGCCATCATAACGAGCCAAGTTGCTCGACGCTTCACTTGTCGCAATTAAATAATAGATTGAAACTGAGTGCTTCACCAAAGACAGAGAGACATCGACAAACTCCGCACCTCGGCTCTTAAGCGCCGCGATGGCTTCTTGAGTGACGCGTGTAACATCAGCATCCATTTTTTCCGAGAAATATTCTTTGGGTAAACCAATTTTGATGCCCTTAAGATCATCTTTAAGTGACTGGCTCCACGTGGGAACGTCAATTTGTGCCGTTGTCGAATCGTTTGCACACTTTCCCGACATCGTCTCGAGCATCAACGCACAATCGAGTGTCGAGTGGGCCATAGGGCCCGCTTGATCTAGGCTTGAAGCGTAAGCAATGATCCCGTAGCGCGAGACGCGGCCGTAGGTTGGCTTGATTCCATACACGCCGCAGAAACTTGCGGGCTGTCGAATCGAGCCTCCGGTGTCGGTGCCGATCGCTCCAGGAGAAAGGCGAGCGGCAAGTGCCGCAGCCGAGCCGCCCGAGCTTCCACCTGGAGTGTAGTCCACATTCCATGGGTTTTTCACCGCGCCGAACGCAGACGTTTCGTTCGATGAACCCATCGCAAACTCGTCGAGGCTTGTTTTGCCGATCACCACCGCACCCTGCGCGCGCAAGCGATCAACGACCGTCGCCGAGTAAGGGGGAATAAAATTAGAGAGGACTTTTGAACCCGCGGTTGTACGGAGGCCTTCGGTGCAAAGTAAATCTTTGACCGCGATTGGAACGCCTGCAAGCAAACCTGGATTTTGGCCAGCAGCGATTTTCGCGTCGACGGCCTTCGCCTCGTCCAGCGCCTTTTCATTGAGCGTGATAAACGAATTGAGTTTTGGGTCAAGGGCCGCAATGCGCGACTGAAAATGACGAGTCAGATCGACAGAGGAAACCTTCTTAGTACGAACGGCTTCACTGAGGGATTCGATTGATGCTTGAGTTAAATCCACGAGCGCTCCTTCTTAACCAACGACCGGTGGAACTTTAAACAAATGGCCCGATTTTTCAGGCGCATTGCTCAAGAATTTTTCGCTATCAACATTGGTATTTGCAACGTCTTCACGAAGCAACATTGTCATATCGGTCGGCGTGATAAGGGGTTGAACATCTTTGGTGTCGACAGCTGAGATTTTTTCAAAATTATCGAGCACCGCTGAAAGTTGGCTAGAAAACGCAGCAATCTCTTCTTCGGTCAACTTTAAGCGCGCGAGCTTAGCCACGTGCTGAACGGTTTCTTTGGTTAGCTTCTGACTCACGAATGGCCTCCAAAATTGTTCTAAAGTTCGTCTCGGTCTTTCAATGGATTTCGGCTGAAAAAATGACGAGAGCTGGCAAAGGATGGATTCGTGAAGACTATCGGAACCTCCAAAGGAGTTCAATGTGAGTTCAACCTTGCTTTCGGATTTCTTACCCTTGACCTGAGAACGCATCCCGTTAGAATTACCAGCTGTCGAAAGCGAGCTTGAAATGGCTAAAAAGTCAGTTGCGAAATCAGGTGCGGCGTCAAAAACGATATCCATTGCAGCGCCACCGATAGTGGCTGGCCAAAAGTTAAATGAAAAGATCGAGGCCCTGCGTGCCGAAATTCGACTGCACGATCACGCCTACTACAATTTGGACCGCCCAACGTTGACCGATCGGGAGTATGACAAACTCTACGCTGACTTGCGCGAATTGGAAGAGCTACACCCCGAACTTATAAGTTCAGATTCACCCACCCAGCGAGTGGCGGGAAGCCCGCTTGACGCATTCGAAAAAATTGAGCACCGAACTCCAATGTTGTCTTTGCAGAATAGTTACTCTCCCGAAGACATCTCAGCTTTCGATGAGCGTGTTCGCAAGGTGTTACAAACTGATGGTGAGATAGAATATTTCTGTGAACCGAAATTTGATGGGCTGGCGATCGAACTGGTTTATGAAAACGGTCAACTCACCGGGGCCATCACTCGCGGCGACGGCACGATGGGCGAGAATGTCATTACGAATGTCAAAACAATCCGCTCAGTTCCACAACGCCTGTCTATGAAAAACCCTCCGACACTTCTCGAGGTGCGTGGCGAAATTTTGATGTTCAAGGCGGATTTCCGCACACTCAACGAGGCACAGCAAGATGCGGGCACCGTGCCGTTTGCGAACCCTCGCAACGCCGCCGCAGGAAGTATTCGCCAGCTTGATTCGAAGATCACTGCTTCACGACCCCTACGTATGTTTGCCTATTCACTTGGAGCTGTCGAGGGCGTGAACTTTAAAAGCCAAGAAGATCTCGAAACAATTTTTGGCGAAATTGGTATTTCGACAGTTGGCGTCTCGGACAAGTCTGAGTCGATGGGCGAATTTATTGGGCGGAGTTTGGTTGAATTAAAAAGGCACATCGACGGCAAGGGCCCGCGTCCAAGTCTTGCGCGTGCCTGCACGGGCGCAGCTCAAGCGATTGCTTATTATCATTTTATTGAGAAGGCGCGACATCTTCTCCCTTTTGACATCGATGGGGTCGTGACCAAAGTAAACGATTTTAAATTACAGCGCGAGCTAGGCTTTATTGCTCGGAGCCCACGCTGGGCGACTGCCGCCAAGTTTCAACCTGAACAGGGGCAGACAGTCGTTCGCGAAATTGCGATCCAAGTTGGGCGCACGGGAGCTCTCACGCCGGTCGCGATCATGGATCCGGTGCGAGTCGGTGGTGTCAGCATCACAAACGCCACGCTTCACAATCAAGATGAGATTGATCGCAAAGACGTGCGCGTTGGCGACACGGTCGTTATTCAGCGGGCGGGCGATGTGATTCCGGAGATCGTGTCGGTTGTGCTCGGCAAGCGGCCGAAAAATTCGGTGCATTTTGAAATTCCGCACGAATGTCCTATTTGTGATTCGCCGGCTGAGAAGCCCAAAGGAGAGGCCGTGCTTCGCTGCACAAATCTTCTGTGCCCTGCAATCGTGAAAGAATCACTCAAGCATTTCGTCGCGCGACGTGCTCTCAACATTGAACGCTTGGGCGATCGCATGATTGAAACGCTTGTCGACGAAAATCTCGTTTCGTCATTTTCAGATTTGTACCGACTCTCGCGAGAATCTCTTTCGGCACTTCCTCGCCAGGGCGAAAAATCCGTAAGCAATATTCTAGAAAGCGTTGAGGCTTCGAAAGAGACGACATTCGCTCGACTTATTTTCGGACTGGGAATTCGGTTTGTTGGCGAACAGACGGCTAAAAGCTTAGCAAAAGCATTTCGATCCATGGATGTATTGATGAATGCAACTTTGGAAGATCTTTTAAACGTCGACGACATCGGCGATAAAGTTGCGGAGAGTGTTCTCGCAGCATTTGCACGACCGGAACTTCGCAACGAGATCAAGGCTCTCGCGAAACTGGGCGTGCATTACGAGATGACCGCTGCGAAAGAGAAAACAGCTGAATCGCAAGCGCTCGCGGGAAAAAAATTCGTGATCACGGGTACCTTGCCCGTGGGGCGCGACGATGCAAAAGATTTTATCGAAGCCAACGGCGGCGCCATTGCAAGCTCCGTCAGTAAAAAAACGGATTTTGTCATCGCGGGAGAAGAAGCCGGCTCAAAACTTCAAAAGGCTGAAGAGCTCGGAGTGCCCGTGCTTGATTGGCCGGGTTTACTTGCGCTGGTCGAATGCCAGGCCTAGATGCAACGGTTGAATCCCATGTTTGAATGCTACGGTTAATTGCTGAAGTGCTTTGCTAGCAAGCGATCTCGTTACGAAAATGATTTCCGGATTATCGGCACTCATCAACTTCGCGACTTCGAGACTTCAACCTTAGTCAGGTCGGAGCCCGTAAACAAATACGGGCGAGTTCCGCCTTACTTCACGCCTGATTTACAGATGATCAATGTTAATATCGCGCGCCATGACCGTCTTGCGACCATCGGCTTTCGCGCTTTCGATGCCTTTTTCGCACAGTGCTTCAACTGCCTTGCTCAATACGTCCACGGTTTCAGCGGAAGTGTTGTAGCCGCCTTTGTCTTTGATAAATTTCTTAACTTTGCTAGTGACTACCAAAACTTCAGCCATGATCACTCCTTAAGACATCGTTGAATCGAATTTATTCAAACATTATTTCAAATTTGCAATGTGACGTCCATAAGGCACGTCTCACAACTCTAAACCCTCAGAGCCAAGGTGATGGCTCTAGAGAAAGTGTAAATCATTACATTCGAGATAGACAAGGTAGCAGAAAAAAATCTGCGGAACTCAACGGGTCAAGTCGATGCAGCGTGCAATGACGCGAAGCTTGCCTAGACTTCGGTCGCGCCTGAGCAACAATGCCTCGACGCCCTCGCCCAACAGGCTAAAACAATTGAGGATAAAGTCTCACGATCAGAGCTTCCGAATTGCGTTGCGCATCGGAATTCTCGTGCCCTTGCCACCAAATTGATAGAGGTTCGACTCGCGGACCCCTTTTGAACCAGGCTCAATCCAAATAAATGTTTTATGACCAATAGGTTTTTTACATTCGACGTCTAAGAAAGCTGGTGACCATGAACCAGGATTCAAATGCTCAATTGCCCCCACAACCTCGTGTCGAACCTCGTGGGTATGACCATAGATGATACGCGAGGTGTGAGTGATGGCACCAGACATCGCAAGAATATCTTCTTGCGGCTCTTTGTATTCGATCACTTTTGAATAAACTGAGCGGCTGTAGAATAAAAAGAACGGAATTAAGATCACGATTGGAATGAACATCCAAAAAACCGAGATCGCGTAAACTTGCTTGATAAATAAGAATATTTCGAACAGACCGAGCAATCCCAGAAGCAAGATGAATGCGCGATCGAGCCATAATTCACGCATGACTGTCATCGGTTTTTGCGATGCCGGATTTGCGAAAAGTTCTTTTAACTCACGCACCATTCGCGGAGTGGCATTCGCTTTTTGTGCGATATTGTCGATTCGGTCTTCGATGCGGAGTGGATCTCGAATAGGGGGCATCAGGTTGTCGAAGAAAGCCTGACTCAGTGAAAGAAACGAGCCCCAGAACCACGTCCAAATGATGAAAGGTTGCGCGAGCGCCATGTAGCGCACAAAGAATACCGTGTATTCTCTCAACGACATCAAGTATGCCGAGTCGATGTGGGGATTAAAAAATCCCATGCCGTTTGTGAGATATCTACACGCAACATTTCCAAACGGGAGACGGATTTCAATTTTATTATAGCGCCGAATGAACGGATTGATGGGATCGATACAAAGACAGTAAGGATCGTATTGGTTTCCATGTTCGATGAGCGTGTCTGAATTACTGATATAGAACCATTCGCAGAACCGAATGTTGTCTCGATATTCTTCGGGAAGTGACAGCGCTTCGATTAAAAAATTTTGAACGGATCTCCATTGCAACTCGATGTCATGATTCCCAACTACAAATACAACTCGGTGTCCACGCAAAACGAACCATCGAAGAGCGTCTACCCAGACGTCGTGATCTTTGAGAATTTGCTCAATTTTGTACACAGACTTCGGCTCTTCGGGAAAAAGACCCCGCGCCTTTTCGAGCCAGCTCACTCGATACGGCGGCTGCTCCGGCAATAGAAGAACGCTGTCAAAGTCGAAGATGTCACCATTGAGCACGAGTTCAACTTGCGCTCCGCCAGCCATGGCGACTATTTGTTCGACAAACAGGCGGAAAGCATCGTCGAAAAAAAATTCGCGCGTCTTATATTTTTTCCAGAGGGGGAAACGTGAGTTCACTTTTTCGGCTTCGCAAAGATGCAGATCGCTGATCACTGCCGTGAACTGCGCCGCAGTAAAATCTTTGACGGCCGAGATTGAACTCTGCGCCTCGATCACTCGTTCACCGTTGCTTTTTTACGTTCGACAATACCAACAATGAGAATCGAAATCTCATAGAGAAACCACATTGGACCGAGGAGCATCAACATGCTCAAAAGGTCGGGCGGAGTGATAATTGCGCAAAGTACGGCGAGGCCGACGATCGCGAATCGGCGTTTTTCTCTCAAAAATTTTTGGTTCACAATTCCAATCACGCCGAGGAGCGTGATAACCAGCGGAAGTTCAAATGCCGCGCCAAAGACCAGTGTCATCGTTGTGAAAAACGACATGTACTCTTTGATTGAGATCATTGGTTTGTCTACGGTGCCGCCAACCGTGAATAAAAACTTAAACGCCATTGGCATCACCAGGTAGTAAACAAACGCGACGCCTGTCAGGAACAGAAGCGTTCCAGCCGTGATAAACATCGCGCTGTATTTTCGTTCATGCGTATAAAGCCCTGGTGCCACAAACATCCACACTTGGTAGAGCCAAACGGGACAAGAGAAAATCGCTCCCGCCATCACCGCCACTTTTAACTGCGCAATGAATTTGTCCATCGGTCCTGTGAAAATTAAACCGTGATTGTCGAGAAACGGCATAATCGGCGCGCGCACAAACGTAAAAATTTGTTCGTTGAAATACCAGCACACCGCTGTGCAAATTGCTAACGCCCACGCAGAGGTGATCAATCGATCTCGAAGTTCAGCAAGATGCTCGGTGAGTGCGCTGCCTTCTTGAGTGTCGTTGTTCATTTAGGACTCGCTCTGACGATTGGCAGGATGAATTGCCTGGCTGTCGGCTGGATGGGTTTCGGAAACATTTTGATGGTGGTTCGCATCATAATTTGGCTCATTCGACCCGTGCCAAGATGTCGGGTAACAGTCGATAAATTCTTGGAATTCAAAACTCAACTGATCAGGATTGTAATTCGGGTCATGATGCCCACCAGGATATTCATGCGGATTGTAAGCATGTGTACCGATTGGGTAGGAGGCGGCTCCCGTCGCGACCGACGCTGGATTCGACGGTGGATTCGAAGACAAATTCGGAGCCGGATTGGAATTTCCACCCGCCATGAGTTGTTGATTCAACATCAATTTTAAATTGGTGGCTTCGCGGGCGTCGATCACGTGTTTAGTAAGATCACCCGTATAGCGTTTTAACTCTCCGACGAATTTACCTACCGTTTTCGCGACTTCAGGCAATTGCTTCGGGCCAATTGCAATCAATGCAATCGAGCCGAGTAACATCATTTCGCCCAATCCGAAGTCAAACATGTTGAAGTTATATCCCTTGGAAAAATGACTGGCTATTGCTTTTTGTTACAGGTGCCGTTCTGGAGAGGGACTGCGATCAAACCCTTCTCAATCAACTTCGAACGAGCTACGTCAGAGCCGGTTTTAGAGTACGTCTCGTAGAGTCGTAAAATATTTTGCTCATCAGTGACACGTGCCAGAAGACTGATTTCTGTCAGCACGTCTGCGAACTCCAAAAAGCGAGAAGCAAATTCTTTGTACAATCGTGAAACCATGTCCTCATTCACATCTGACGCAAGCGAGGCGTAGGCGGCACAGCCCATGTCAGCATAATAATCCACATCGACAAGTTTGCGCTGGAGCGAATCGCCAAAAAACCCCGAGATGTAGAGTGAACGATCACCCAATTTTTTTAACATCTCTCCACGCGTGCGGTGTTCCGCGTTTTGTGCTTTCAAAAATGTCTCTGCCAAAGTTTCACGCTTCCACCGACCAGTGTCATCGAACTCGTCAAACAGATTGGCCGTCGGGATGTAAAATTCAAGCAATTCGGCCAAATAGCTTTGCGCGATCGGAATCGTTTTGATTTTGCGGCGCGCACATGCTTCGCTCACTAAGTCTTGAAAAAAACCGCGCGTTGATAGCACCAACTCAGAAGTTTTGGTGTCGTCGTGGCTCATGACGGATCCTTTTCGGAGCGCTGTATTTAAGTCCGAGAACTCGAGCACTCTGCATATTTAATTGTAGCAAAATGTCCTTTCTTCTTCGACCGAAGAGCGCAGATTTCGTGCTTTCTCTAGTCCAAAGCCGGTGGTAACTTCCAAGGTCGCAAAAGTTCAGGTGTTTCGAACAGAGGGGGAGGGGACCGCGTCGCGCAAGGCCGTACCTTCGTCTCAAGCTGAGACACGACCTCAAACGAAGTCGAGCCCAGAAATTTAAATCGCGAATGTCACCAAGGCTGAGTCGCGCCGACTGCACAAAGAACATGGTTCTGTTCAAAGATCAGCTTCGAGAGAGTTTGAACGTCTTTTGCGGTGACCTGACGCAGACGATCGGCATACTCAAAAAGTTCATTGCTTGACACGCCATAGATCTCGTTGAAGAGAATGGATGAACCAATTGCCGAAACTCGCTGCAAGTCAATGTCATGGCGACCAATCAAATACCGTTTAGCACGCTCGAGTTCCACATCTCCCACCGAGTTATCCACTAGTTTTTGGAATTCCACCTGCAACATCTCAATTGCTTTTGTGCCTTTCGCTGGCGAGCAGCCGATGTAGGCTCCAAAGTATCCAGTGTCGATTCCCTCCATGCGCATGGGCGAAACCGTGTAGGCAAGCGAGGCTTTGTCACGAAGCTCAAGAAATAGGCGTCCACCTTGTCCTGCCAAAATGGATTGAATAATCTGAAGAGTGTACCGACGAGGATCACTCAACGTGAGCCCTTTGTAACCGATGATGATGTGTGACTGCTCACGATCGAGCTTTTTAAATTGGGTAAGATTTTGTTTCGGTCCCTGATGCGGAAACGAATTTTTGAGCGCCTGCCCATTGGGCAAAAATTCTGTCGCTTTTTCTAAATCTTTCAACCACTGATCGGGCTGGACATCGCCGGCGACAACGATCATCAAGTTTTTCGCCTGAGCCATTTTTCCTAAATGTGCATCAACGTCTGACATCGTCAACGATTTCACTGAATCAACCGTGCCGTAAAGATCGCGCTCGTAAGGATGACCTTTGAACATCGCTTTGATGAAGGCTTCCGAAACCAGCTGCGAAGGATTGTCTTCGCGGGATTTCAACGTTTCGAGCATCAGGGTTTTTTCGCGCTCCATTGCAGTTTCTGACATCTCCGGTTGCGTGAGAAGCTCGCAGAACATGCCGCGAAGGGCACCCTCAAATGGCGACAGACCCTGAAGTGAAAGACCCGCAGAGTTGCGACCACTAAATGCGCCTAATCCGCCCGCTAAATTTTCTACCTTTGTTTGAATCTCGAGTTCGTTCATCGTTTTTGTACCGGTTGTCCAAACACGCGAAAGCAGTTCGATCGCACCCGCTGCCTTTGGGTCCTCGACACGAATGCCGCCGAGGTACGCAGCCTTCGCACTGAACACTGGCGTTGCCGCACTCGGGGCGAAGATCACGGTTGCGCCCGACTTAAGCACATGCTTTTCAATCTTCAAAGCACTCGCGCCAGCCGAGGGAGTGCGGATCTGCGTCTTTTTCACACTGTGTTTGCCTTTGGCCGCAATCAACTTGCGACGAATCGCCGCCGACTGCATCTTACCAAACGACTTCGCCCAAGCCTTCAATGCTTTTTCGGCTTGCTTCTCTTCGCGAGGAACCGTCATGACTATCGTCATCGTTTTTGGGTTCATGTATTTGCGCGCCACGCGAGTGATGTCTTCAGGCTTCAAAGCGTAAACTTGTTTTAAAAATTTCTGGAAGTAAGCGTAATCTCCCATGAGATTTTCAAAGCTACCTGCCTTGCGAGCCAAACCTTCGATCGTTTCCATCGCGTAAAATTCTTCACTCTCCATATTCGTCACCGAACGAGCCAACTCTTCACGAGTGGGAAGAGTGCTGAGTAGAATTTCAATCTCGTTCATCAGCGCCTCAAATGCTGGCTGCATTTGCTCAAGCGGAAGCGATCCAGAGATTGTGAAAATACCACCATCTTTTGGCGTGAAGGTCCCACAACCAATGGAGTTGGTGAGCGGCTGTTCCATGCGGAGTTTGTGCCAAAGACGTGAACTTTCACCTTGGCCAAAAATCATCGCAAGCACATCAAGTGCTGCCGTGTCTTTGTGATCGGCAGCAGGCACGCGCCATGCCATATGGAATTGTGCTTCTTCGAACGCCATCTGCTGAACTTTGATTCGTACATCTTTTTGCGCCGGCTCTTTTTGGCGCGAAACTTTGCGAAGCTTGAACGTATTGAAGCGTCCAAACGCTTTATTGATTTGCTCAGCCATCACTTCGGTTTCAAAATCTCCGCCGACGACCAGGTGCATGTTCGTCGGAATGTAGCGGCTATGGTAGTAATCTACCAAAGTTTTGCGCGAAACTTTTTGAATGAGTTTCTCATAGCCAATCACCGGAATTCCGTAAGGATGCGATTTGAAAACCGACGAAAAGAGCAAGCGGCTCGCTTGGCGGCTTGGACTGTCATTTCCGCGCTTGATCTCTTCGATCACAACTTCACGCTCGTTGTCGATTTCGGTCGCATCGAATTTTGGAAATCCCATCATTTCGCTAATCGTATCGAGCGCGACATCCGAAAATTCGCGCGAGATATTCACGTAAAAAACAGTTTGATCAAACGACGTATAAGCGTTGAGCTCGCCGCCAGACGCCTCAACCGTGCTCGCGATTTCGCCGACTTTGTATTTGTCGGTGCCTTTAAAAACCAAATGCTCAATAAAATGACTAATGCCTTCTTCGCCTTTTTTCTCATCGGCGGAACCCGTCTTCACCCACATCTGTACCGATACAACTGGCGACTTGTGATTCTCAAGTATGAGCACTTTCATGCCGTTACCGAGAGTCAAGCGGCTCACTCCATCGGCGAGATGCTTTAACTTTGCAGGCTTGGCCAGTGCGCTGATCTTGACGCTAGCCTTCGCGGAGACGACTTTCTTGACCGTTTTAGCGAGCTTGCCAGGAGTGCGTGCGATTTTCGTTGCGGTTTTTTTCTTTCCGGACTTAAAAGCTGCTTTCTGTGTCATTTTTCTTCTCTCCATGAAACAAACGGCTATGAGATTCGGTATCTACGTACACATTCCCTACTGCGTGCAAATCTGCCCGTACTGCGATTTTTCAAAGTACGAGATCGGCAAGGTCATGCCCCCAGAAGAGTATGTGGCGGGGCTCATTGATGAGATCCGTTCACGCGCGCAAGATGTTCCGTTTCGCCAAACCGATACGATTTACTTTGGCGGAGGGACACCCAGCCTCTTAGAGGCCCCTTTGATTCTAACGATTCTCGAGGCACTTGCAAAGGAAGGCTTCACCTGGTCCCGGAACGCGGAGATAACCATCGAAATCAACCCCGGGACAATCGACCAGAAAAAGCTCAACGAGTATTTAGCGATTGGCATCAACCGCTTTAGCGTGGGCGCACAGACCTTCAGCGAGCGCTTAT
>JAYVND010000174.1:0-2023 GCA_043758635.1 Bdellovibrionales bacterium | reverse complement strand
TCGGCAACGTACTCGTTCGATGCATTCGAGTCCGGTCTTTTAGGTGATCACGGGGAGTTCATTGGCACTGTCGTTGGAAGCTCAAAGAAACCAACCGAATTCAAAGTCGAAAACATCAAAACGCACGAACTGCGGTACCGTTTCGACCTGCGTGGTTACGAAATAGGACAGGTCGTATTTGATCCAGCTGGTCGATATGTAGCGCTGACACTGTCTCGACAGACATTCGCGTTATTCGATAGTAAGAATAATTCACTGACCAGCCTCCGCCCAGAGGCCGCTAAACTCGGTTCGATGACGAGAATCGTCTTTTCACCCGATGGTTCGAAACTAGCTGTCGGCACTGGCAGAGCGGTGACTGTCTATTCCCTTCCGACTTCCGCACAAGGCGCAGCCGATCCGGCATTGTTGATTCAGGATGCGCTACATCTCGAATATCCAAGCGGCAGTCGCGGTGGACTGTCGCCTATTCAGTTTTCAAAAGACTCGTCACAACTTCTTGCGCGCGACGGAGATATGTCGTTTGCGCGATTCGACCTCGTTCGAAATCGTCCCCCTGATATTCTCCGTTACTCACGTGACCAAAGTGCGAGAGGCTCAGGTGAGTCGGCAGCACGGCGACATGCCGTCAGTCCCAAAGGCGATCAAATTGTAGCTCTCTACGATGGCAGCGATAAACTCTTGAAATGGGATGCGCCAGCGGGAGGGCTGATTGCTGGGCCCGATGAGCTTTGCATAGGCGATTGCAAGCTCGAGCGAACGCCTAACGGAAATCTGGCACTACGCGATTTGGAATACTCTCCCGATGGCTGGTGGATCATGATTCAAAATGGCGATAGTATTGAATTTTGGAATGGCATTGAAAATCAAATCGTCGACTTTGAGTTTAAAATGCCCGCCGCTCTGGTGACAGATGTCGCAAGCGGGCTGCAGAACTGCCCAGGGAATGCTGCCGGCTGTGTAAAAGACGCTGATAAATCTCGCGAGCATGGTGATGTCGCAAGCGCGATCGAAAGCCTGACATTCGCATGCGAACTGGGCGACTCGTCCGCGTGCATTCAGGCTGCCTCCGACGCTTTGACCGCGCATCAGAACGACGTTGCAATTAAAAATTTAGATCAGGGATATTTGCTAAGCGGAGGCGCCGAGGGATTTTTAGAAATGTACAAAAAGATAAACTCAGCTCCTAGTAGCGCACGTTCTGATCTATCTCTCAATCTTCCGAGAGCTGAGTCGAACGCGAGCAAACTGAATGGCATTATTCAGTGTGCGCCCCCAGGAGACTTCGCTGCGGTCCCACATTTTGTAAACGGCAAATGTGAAGGGCTTCGCGTGCATTCAACCATCGGAAACGGTTGGTTGAACCTGCAAACAGCTGATATCGTTCGCGAGACTTCGAATCAAAACAAACAGGGGTTTTGTAGCTCCGATGAGTTCAACCGGAAGTTGATTAAGCGCTGCGCAGGGTCGCCCGCTGGAGACGAAGCCCAATTTACATTTGAAGTGGAATCCGTGAGTGACGGGCATAAAACTCTCTTCGGTCTATTTAAATAATATCAATTTAGTTTCGACGGAGCCCGTCCATTTTTGATGTTTTTTGCAACGCGGGTCCAAGACCGGTTCAAACTACTTGCTCACATGAGAACGTTCGCTAGACGTGCACCTCGACAGGTTCGCGGTAGGTCGAGTGGAAGGCATTTCTTAGATTGCCTCCCACAGGCGAACCGCCGTCGTAGACCGCTAATGGGCGGAGGTGACGATGCTTTCTCCAGCTCGACTTTTTGCGAGCCTGAACCATTTGCGGATCTAGACTCGAGGTGAACGATTATTCGCACTAAACTTGAAGGAGCATCATTGGGGATATGAGGCACGCATGAACGTGCGCCTTCGACGTCATTCTGCCGAAAGCGATATCAAATTAGGTTGGCGACGTCGCAAAGAACGTTGCTTCGGTCGGTAGGAATAAAAACGTGGATAGACTGAAAATCATGCTCACTTCTAAAGCGCGCCAGAGCCTCTTAGT
>JAYVND010000173.1:0-2027 GCA_043758635.1 Bdellovibrionales bacterium | reverse complement strand
CGCCTCTTTGGGGTTTTACCTATTCTCTCGCCTGCATTTTAAATTCGCATATTGCAAGCCGCGATCAAGTTCTGGATCGTGATCAGAATTGGCGCGAGGCAATTGAGCTTTTTGAAAAACAGGGCGGTGTGCTTGGACAGAAGCCGGTTCCGTGGATCATGGGCAAGGATCTTCAGGCAAATGGCATTCTGCCAGGAGTCGAGATGGGACGCTTGCTCGAACAAGCGCTTCGTCACCAGCTTTTAGGTGATTGGGAAAATCGCGAAGCGGGATTGACATGGGTGCGCGGTTTGCCTGCGAAACCAAAAGGCTCGTAAAAATTTTTTTCTGAAGCTTGGAAGCAGCAGTGGCTTATTCGAAGTAAGTATTAGGACTTCTTCGAAGTATCGGGCTTTTTTGCGTTTTCTTTGGCTGTGTGATTTTTCCAATCATATTCTGGATTTTTGAGAAGGCGGTTGTTCCACTGCTGCCATTTCTCTTCTGGAAAATTATGGCGCACGCGCCCCATTTCATCGAATATTTTTGGGCTTTTTCCAAAGAGAAAATCAAGAAGTTTGCTCATGCGATGCTCCCGCTAAATCAGAGTGGACACTCTTATCTGTCACATTATCTATGACATCGATCGGGGGGCGTGGGAATTGAAATTTCGCAGTTTTGCTCTGCGGCCTGACCTCAGGCTATGCCAGTCTTTGAATGGCGAACTCGCGGTCTTTTAGCTGCATTTAATATTGGCACATTGATCAATCACCGTTACACCTGCGTCTTCATCTAAAAGGTGACCACGAGTTTTAAGTGAGAGAGCATCGTGACGGTCAAAGCACTGTGTGGCTGCATCTTCAAATGCGCTCACCCCGCCTTTTGAATGCCCAGTGATGGTTCCGACGTCGCTTGTGACAACTCGGCAACTCTTCATCTCACTGGCATGGGCGGGCATTGGAATCAACGATCCACTGACAACCACAAAGACGACGAGCAGAGCGAATTTTAAGTTCATATTTGCTTTCATGACATCCTCCAAAAGCTGAACACTCCGATTCAGATACTTTAAAGAGAATGCAAGCGAAGAACCAGACTGAGACATTTTGAGGAATTACATAACAATCTAGAATAACTGAGGAATACAGTTTTTTGCGAAATGGCACTGGCCAACTGAGGGCGACACCAGTCAAGTCTGGCCCACCTCCGCCTCCGGCTGTCTAAAATCTCGACACTCGGTTTAAGCCTGGTTCGCTTACTCCTTGACGCTGCGCGCGTGAGACGGGTAAAAAGCGCCTGGTTCCAAATTATGTCCATCAAGTTCGCAGTCCAACCCTTCATTGGCCGGAGCGAATTGCGCCCATACGGGTGAAAGCGAGCGCTCGTGGCCCTCCATTCAAACTTTTATCGCCACTGGCTGGGCTTTTTAAACAACTGGGTGGATGCGGCGCAGCCGAAATCAGCTGCCGCAAAGGCGGGCTCAACGAGCGTTGGCGCTGTGAATCCGGATGCTCCGAACCCGGATCCTGGAACGAGCTCAAAAACAAGCTCAGGTATTGGCACGGAAATCGGCTCAAGTGTCGGCTCGGAAATCATCTCGGACAGAGCCAATTCGCTAGGGACTGAGACGCATGCCACTTGTGACAATTGCCTTATGGCCGACACCCCTCGCGTCGAGGCTCTGATGCGTGCACAATTTGCGAATGATCCCGCAGCGAAACGTGATCCTGGGCCCTTCAAGGCTGACTTAAAGTGCTGCACGTATCAACCTTATCTTCCGAACTTTGTAGTAGGTGAGCTTTTAAAAAGTCAGAATCCGCGCTTGAACGAGATGTTCGATTTCTGGCTTGGCTCGGGCGCACTTCAACCCCAAGGTCTCATTTTAGGGGGCGAGATCACGGCTGAAGAAATGGCCGAAGGCTTCGGAATAAATGAAGAACTCTTATGCCCATTTTTAGATCGAAAGGCTTCGCGCTGCACGATTTGGGCGGCGCGCCCAGGCGTTTGCTCAAGTTACCAGTGTGTAAGCCAGCGAGGCTCGAGAGGCCAAG
>JAYVND010000172.1:0-2028 GCA_043758635.1 Bdellovibrionales bacterium | reverse complement strand
TGACGAAATACGCGCATGCGAACAGGCAGCTCAGTCCAACGCGGATTCCCAGAAAAGGTTAAATTCACTGGAATCTGATTTCAGAACCAACATTATTGAGAATACCAAGTTTCCAGATCTAAACAACAGGAGTATTGTCATCGCGTATCCGATCGAATCGACGAGAGTTGACCTAGTCATCCGCCACGAAACTTATCATGCAAAACTTTATATAAGTCAGAACTATAAGCAGGTGGTTACTAGCTTCTGGGAGACCATGGTCACCGAGGCTGATAAGGCTGAGATTCGAAAGCTCCTAGGTCATACATACAACGCGGCTGACGACGAGATAATGATGGACGAATTCCAAGCATACCTCCTGCAAGATGATCTTCTGGGGAATCCCGTCGGGTCCCTCGTGCCCAAGTATGCGGACATTCTTCGTGAGCTACTCAACAAGCACTAAATTCTCGCACAGTAGCTTTAGCTGAAGCAGCGGAACTCTCTGATTTGATTGACGACACTTCTAAGCACACCCACCTCATTCGACAGGTGATTCAGCGGATAGTCGGCAATTGTCGGCAGCGAACGATCGACAGCGTTGTTGATCGAAGTCAGTTGCATTCCAATGAGTGAATTGAGCCTGCGCGGTTAGTCTCCTCAACTTGTCTCAGGTTATAAGTTGTCGTCACTCTTTGCTTAGCTTAAACTTTGCTTTTTTGCCGCCACAAAACACAGGCTCGTCTGTTTCGAGAATAGTTACTTCGCCTTTCAAAGAGGTGAAATTTACGTCGTATTGAGCACTCTCTGCAATCTTCACCGTATCATCAATGTAGTTTTCGGTTTGTACCTGGCCATTTACTTTATGATGACAAATGGATCGCTTCTCATGAATTTTGATTACACCTTTGCTAAAAATACGGTCGGGGACGCCGTTAGTCGATGAACCCCCACCGGCTGCAATCAATACCTCGAACTGTTGCAAGTCTAAGCATAAGCGATCGTCATTATCTTCAACCGTTGAAACGTATGCTAAAAAAGCACCGTCGTTATCGATTCTCATCCAGAGCTGTCCCTTTGCGGACGTAGCACTGCCATTACATTCGAAACTAGTAATCTTCCAAATTCCATTTAGGCTTTGTGATACAGGTGAAGAGTTTGGACCTGCTTCATCCGAGCCGCGTGGCGCATGGTCAGTCGAGTTGTCGGGTGACTGAGAACTACTGCAAGCTGTGAGGTCCCCCCTTTAACAAAGCCACTGGAGAGCTCTAGTTTCAGGGCAGCTTGCTGTCTGACAAACTCTGCCCGAGCAAGGCCGCCTAGAGAAGAATGCGGTCTGATATTTTCATAATTGCTCTTCGATTGCTAATGAGTCGTCCTGCTTCGGCGATTGTTTCAAATAAATTTTGTTCTAAACACTCAGCTTGAAAATGCGAGTTAAACGATTCAATAAATGCGTTCTGTTGAGGCTTACCTGGCTCGACGAAGTGAAGTTTGACGTTGTTGGTTCGAGCCCAACTCACCATCGTTTTGCCGTTTGCAGTTTGCCGACTGCAATTCTCTCGACGATGGCCACCTTCATCGAAGAAAACATCTTGTCGTTCAGACGCCTAGCAACTTTTTTATTGAGATGAATATCGCCTCCGCCATAGCCTCTCACCAAAAAGACGTCACATTGCAAAAGTCCTCGGTCAAAACGCTCCCAGAAAGCTCTTAGCAAGTGGCGCAGTGAGAGGGTTTTTAACTTTTGTTTTCATGATGTAGAACCAAATGAGGTGGCAGGCCAACCACTGTGTCACCGTTTTTACGCCGCCGGTATTGTTGTCGACTTATCAACGGAACTGCAACCCGCTTCCGACAAACGAAAGTCCGTTCCCATCCCAGCTGTATTCTCCAGCACCGGTGACCGCGCCGTTCCCGCAGACGTTGAAAGAATTTCTTGTGCATTGGTTGCTAGTCATTCCGCCTGATCCGGCAAAATCAGATTGCTAAAAAAATCTGGACCGTTATTAAAAGCGTGCTGGTAATTTACAGCCAAGCCTCCTTACG
>JAYVND010000171.1:0-2029 GCA_043758635.1 Bdellovibrionales bacterium | reverse complement strand
GAAAAATAAAAACTTTTGAGGACTTCAAAAGTTTTTATTTAAGATAAATGAGGGTCGATTCAGTCAGCCGTTGTTAGCGCGTGCTTCCCTCAACGCTTGAAGGAGGATTGCAATCAACGACTGATTTGTCGCCGGGCATAGTGCTTTCTGCATATCTCACATCAATATTGAAGCTTCCGGAAGCCAGTTCGAGCGTCTCGGGACAACTTTCATAGACAGCGGTGTGACGATCCGAGTCTGGCACACACTCTTTGTAGTAGGTGTAGAAAATCGTGTTGAGCCCTGGCTTCACATGAAACGAGGTCGCGCCTTTCGACGCATCCAGTGTAATTTCAAGCTTTCCTTCTTTTGTGCCACGCAAACGATCCGTCAAACTGAATCGACTCATACGATCTGTAAGTTTTGCCGTTGACCAGTCACAGCTGGTGTCATTGAAGAGACGTATTGCACCGACTTGGTAGCCTCCTGTCGGCAATTGATATGGTACCGTCTGTGTCGGCGATTTCACCGTTTCAATGCCTTGTTTGATCACGCTTCCACTGCAGTCGCGATGAACTACGTTTTGGAAAACACGCTCGATACTGGCGCTGATCGGTGCATTCGAAATGAGTGTGGTCATTGATGTAAAATGCAGTTCATCGACCGCACAGTCCGTGGGGTGATTTTGTTTTTTCTCAGGCTCAGCGGGTTTCGAGGGAGCAGGGTGCGCATCAGAAGCGCTTGAATGGTGAATCGCGCAACCCAAATTCGAAAAGAGAAGGAGCCCAGTAAAAATCTTAGAAATGTGCATTGACCACTCCAGCGGAGAGAATTGAAGAGGATTGGAAATTATCCTCATATCTATTCAATAACTAGGCCCCGTTCGAATCCTTGAAAAGTGCATAGGATCAAAATTCGGGCGAAGCAAGTTGAGCCCTTAAACGAGCAAGATGTTTCCAGGGCTCGCATGCGATTCTCTCCAGCTGATTCAACTGAGAACGGCCCGCAGAAGATAATTCAATTCGGAGCTGAAAATCGGCAAAATGCGTTTCAATTTCTTAGTCTCACAGTTCAGTCTCACATCCCGCTCTTTGTTGACGGAGCCTCTCCGACTCCTGCAAGAACTTCACTCAACCAAAAAGAAGAACCAACTTCGCCTCGGTAGGCATCAAGTGCTGCCGGAGTCGAGTCGATAGAGAAGTCGGCTTTCCGATTGCTCAACCAGCCGGGCGAATTCCAATAAGTGATGCCTTTTACATTCTTGAAAAGTCCTTTAGAGATCGAAGCAAAGGCTTGATGAAGCCACAGGGCCTTGCGACCGCCGTCGGCCGGGTCTTCGATCACTCCAAATTCAGAAACCAAAACCGGTTTAGATTGGGTCGCCGCCTCAAGCTGGCCCATAAAATTTTTCAACATCATGGGAAACAAGATCCAGTCATTCTTAGGAAGCTGCCGTCCAAACACACTGACGCCAATCCAATCGATGTAATTGTCGCCGGGATAATAGTTTTTTACGTCGTTCCATCCAGCTTCTGGTGAACCAGCGGTGTCGACATGGAGAACCCAGGTGATGTTATTCGCGCCCTCGCGCCGAAACAGATCAATCAAGTGGCGATAGGCATCGCGAAAGCGCTCGGGGCCATCGGCAAGTGACTTGTCACCGTAACTTGTTACCGTGGCGCCACCATTCCAGCGACCATTCCACGGAAACCAATCTCCATTCACTTCGGGGCCAAATTCAATCATAATAGGTTGTGCGAAGTCGCGGGCGGCTCGAGCCCAGATTTTTAATGGCTCGTCAAATTTTCCATCGATAATCTTCTGCATCGAAAATATTTTGTCAGGGTGACTATCGACCATTTCGCTCCACGGCGAGAGTCGAATGTAAGGAACGACGTCGGCATCACGGCAGGCGGTAACATTCTTGGCTGGAAAAATAATCTTTCCATCGAGCCAGTTGTCAGAGAAGTACGCCCACGCGAGTTTCTTTCTAGACAGGGTTTCAAATGCACGAATCTTCTCAACCGACACATCCTCTTCGATCGGGCCG
>JAYVND010000170.1:0-2031 GCA_043758635.1 Bdellovibrionales bacterium | reverse complement strand
GCGGCTTCGTCTCGGGATTTATCGTCTCCGGAGTTTTGTTTCGAATCTTTCGCTGATCAGAGCATCTGGACCTAGATAGCCCCAAAGACAACGCACATACCCTTTTTGATATGATGGGCGAGCGACTGGTTTCTGTGCGTTCGATCGCTTACTCTCCGTTCGACTGCTTAAGCTGACACGCGGCTTATTGACCTGCCTCCTGCCGTCTCATAAATTGAGCGAATGAACGCATCTGGCAAAAATTTGGGTAAAACTTCTGGTCACGATTCTGGTCTCGTATTTGGCAAAACTTCTGGCAGCGCATTAGAAAATAAATCGGAAGTCGCATCGGAATACGTAGCCGAACGTACGCCCCAAAATGATGACGCGGCAGAGTTTAAAATCCGAAATCAGCGCCCCAGTTTTCCGCAGATTTACATTGCGCTGGCGCACGCGTTAGCCGAGAGGTCGACCTGCGCGCGACTTCACGTTGGCACCGTGATTACGAGCACCGATTATCGAAAAGTCCTTGCGGTTGGATACAACGGGAATGCAACCGGGCTTCCAAATCAATGCGACCGTGATGAGCCCGGAAATTGCGGGTGCTTACATTCCGAGGAAAACGCGGTGATCAACTGCGACTCACCACGAGCGGTTGAAAAACACGTTTTCGTGACACACTTGCCGTGCAGCGCCTGCGCTAAACGGCTGATCAATCTTGGAGGCGTAAAAAAAGTTTTTTATGCCAACGATTATCGTTCGCGAGACTCGATCGCATTGCTCGAATTTGTCGGCATCGCGGTGGAGCATTTGCTTCCACCGACTGATGACACGGTCACGCACACGGTTGAGTGAATTCTCTGGCCAGTGATCTGGCCAGATCGCTTGTCTGATCACTGGCCCGATCACTTCGATCAATGCCTGGAATCGCTAGCGGTATTTCCCGCACCATTCAGACGGAGTAACCACTCGGCCTAAGTCTTCCGCTCTAAGAATTAAAAATCGGCCATCTACTGTGAGCTTCGCGTGCTCACGCTTTTGCGATCGACTTGCGAGCATGCGCACAACTCCGTACCCGTCGGCATCCGTTTGTGTGCTGCCTTGAGCCTTTCCAATAAGCCATTTGACCGTAACCGTGTCGAGAGCGTGTATCGCCTGCGAATCGACGGGTTCGCCGCCGTTACCATCATGTTCGCGACACTGAAGTCTAAATCGCAAAACCACTAAATATTGCATGCGACAGTCACGATTACGGTTGAAGCCGTAACCTATTTCGCACGTGCCGAAACTCTTTTCAGTAAAACCAAAATCTTCTCGGCTTCCATCGAGCCCAAGCGCCTGTTGAAGTTTATCGAGATCGATTGGATCGCCAGCCGCTAGAAGGGATTGTTTTACGACGACGACGGGCTGAGGCTTTGCTTGCGGAGTCGTGCAACCGGCAAACGCCACTAAACACATGAATGGGGTTGCAGCTTTGAGCATTGTTAAGTTTATTTTCATTCCCTATTCTCGTCGAGTCGAGACGCGAATGCACCTCTCCGCGAGACTAGTTTTCCCGGGCCCTTGGCCGCGATCCAATTGTTCTGGCCTTCTTCCAAACTCGTGTAACCCTGAAAATTAAAGTCATCATGAAATAAAAAATGCTGAACATCAAGATCAGCGTTCGCTCAAACTCAAATGCCCGCGGCAGATCTAATTGCGCTCGAGGCATGGAAGGATCTATGCACGCTCTTCACCGCCACATCGCTCTCAAGCCAATCATGCTTTATCTCGCCCGTGTTGTAGCGACTCTTTTCACAATTTTCGCAATAATTATGTCGTTTCCAAAAAAGGCACTCGCCTACTCAAATAGCCATGTAGCTATTGAAAGTAATACTAGTTTTCGAATTCATACCAATGCGGCCAATGTGCCAGAGCAGCCCATCTTTCGCGGCGCGGGATATTTTGATCAACTCGATGCCACATTGTCTGATTCGAATGGCAGCAGGCCAGTTGTAGCGGCGCATCGCTTCATTCGGTTGGCGGCGCGAGTTTCGGTATTTGCATTTTATT
>JAYVND010000169.1:0-6522 GCA_043758635.1 Bdellovibrionales bacterium | reverse complement strand
AATCCTACGGATCGTGAATTTACAAATCGCCTTTCATCGCCGCTTGCACAGGCAAGCTTAGCAGAGTTGGTTCGAGGGCTGATGCCAGGAGCGAATGCGGAGTCGAGATCTGAGATTGATTTGGTAAAGCCATTCGCAGTTTCGTTTTTGAAACCACCACCTAGGCAGTTGCGCGAAAGGGTCTACTCGTTCGCCTGGATGTTGATTCTCGCTTTGCTGCTCATGTCTGGTTGCTGGACAGATCAATCGGTCAGTTCGATTTATCTTTTAAATCTAAAATCTCGAACATCTGCGATGGCGGAAAATACCGAACGCACGGTTAGTCTGCATCGTCAGCGGCTCACTTCACCTATTAAAAAGAGTGCTTCAAATGCAGATTTGCATTCTACGCCGCGTCCAATCCGTTCGACATCAAAGGTGGGGTATGGCCGGCTTCAAATTCGTTCGAATCGGTGGATGCGTGTGACTCTCGGAGAGCAGGAGTTGGGCTACGCGCCTCTTCAGGTTCCTCATCTCCGTCCAGGACGCTATCTTTTGCGCTGGAAAACGCAGAGCGCCCACGGGTCGAAAACGATTGAGATCCGCGATGGCCTTGAAACGACCCTTCATGCCAGTGATTTTTGAGATTCCCTTTGCCTCATAGCATTTGGCGCCTGGAAAACGTTGAAAATTGAGGCCCCGATCGATAGAGTTTCAAGCAAATTGGCATTTGGTCGCTCTCATGCGTTCGGCGCAAGACACCTCTCACTCGCGCAAATGCTTGTCCCTCATGAATGAGTCGGAGGACGCGTGAAAACGATATCGCAAAACAACTTGAACGATTCAAGCAGCAACTTGGTTGCGAAGCTCAAGACTTCATCGATCACGAAGCCAGTGATCAGTCGGCTCACTCTGGAACTGCTCGTAGACGAGCTTATTAAATCAAATCCCGATCAGGTTTTAGTTCGAGCCCAAATGCACGCCGCTGGGCTGAAGTATTCCAATGACGCTGTGTTAAGCATGAGTCTGGTACTGCAAGCTTTGGAAAATGGGAAGACCGTTTCAGCAGATCAGTGCAACGATTCAGGTGGGAGTGCTTCGCATGGTGTGTTCAGTGAAAACCATAACGTCGAGGCCGGTTCTTCACTCGATCGTGCAAATAAAAAAACAAAACAGAATTCGACTGCACCAAAACGGAGAGAACGAGACAATGTCCAAGATTTATAAGAGCGTCCTCGATACCATTGGCAACACTCCCATCATTCAACTGAATAGCTGTGTCCCTAAGAGCGAGCACACGTTTTTAGCGAAAATTGAGTTCTTCAATCCGGGCGGAAGCGTAAAAGATCGCATCGCGCTTTCTATAATTGAGGACGCTGAAAAGTCGGGCCAACTTAAACCAGGCGGAACGATCATAGAAGCAACGTCGGGGAACACGGGTGTCGGGCTCGCGATGGTTGCGGCGATCAAGGGCTATAAGTGCATCTTCGTGATGCCCGATAAAATCTCGGAAGAGAAGCGCGCAACATTGCGCGCTTACGGTGCTCGCGTTGTGATCACGCCAACCTCTGTAGAGCCCGAAGATCCTCGCAGCTTTTACTCGGTCGCTCGCAAGTTTGTTGAAATCACTCCAAACAGCTACTACTCAAATCAATATCACAATCCATCGAACGTTCAAAAACATTACCAAATGACCGGTCCCGAAATTTGGGATCAAATGGGTGGCGATATCGACGTATTTGTCGGTGGAATGGGCACTGGCGGAACGCTTTCGGGAGTGGGCCGTTTTCTGAAAGAGAAAAATCCCGACGTTAAAATTGTCTGCGCAGATCCGTTCGGCAGCATACTTTTTGATCTTTTTTATCATAAAGAAATTCGCTCGAAGCCGCATTCGTACCTAGTCGAAGGTATCGGTGAAGACATGCTTCCAGAAAACGTTCATTTTGATGTGATGGATGACTTCGTTCAGGTCGCAGATCCAGAAATTTTTCAACTCACACGTCGGATCTCGAAAGAAGAAGGTTTACTAGTTGGGCCCTCTTGTGGGGCAGCGCTTTTAGGCGCAATTCAATATTCAAAACTGGATCGTTTGAAAAAGCCTTCACGCATTCTTTCGCTCTTCCCAGACGGCGGGCGCAGCTATTTGAGCAAGGCCTATAACGAATCATGGATGCGTGAAAAGAGCTTACTGGATCCGATCTTCGGACAAAGCCGCGTGGCGGATTTGCTAAAAAATATTGCCAGCGCACAAGAGCTTCCACACGCAAAAGTCGAAACGTCGCTTAAAGGTGCCGTGCAAATGATGAAGGAACAAGGGCTTACGACGCTTCCAATTCTATCGGGGATGAGCTTAATTGGGGTGGTGGATGCAGAAGACATTTTGTTGACGCTTGCAAGCGGGAAACTGCGCGCGGATGAGCCGGTTCTGCACCTTGTGAAAGGTGCAACTCACGAAGTAGCGCCTGAAACTTCATTGATTGATCTCGAAAAACTTCTTCTGCAAACACCATTTGTACGAGTGAAAGGTCCTGGCACTATGATTTCGAGATTCGATCTGGCCCATCACATCAGCAGCCTCAACGCATAAGGAACAGCTATGAAGAGCGAATGGAACAAAGACAAGTTTGGTTTTGAAACACGTGCGATTCATGCGGGCCAAGAGCCAGATCCGACGACGGGTGCTATCATGACGCCTCTTTATCTCTCGTCAACTTACGTTCAATCTTCTCCCGGCCACCACAAAGGCTACGAGTACAGCCGAACGGGAAATCCAACTCGCAAAGCATTTGAAGATTGCTTGGCGAATCTCGAATCGGGCAAACACGGTTTTGCTTTCGCTTCTGGATGCGCTGCGAGCACAACGGCTCTTCACTTATTGAAATCGGGCGATCACGTGATCGCTTCAGACGACATGTATGGCGGCACCTTCCGCTTGATGGATAAGGTCATTCGGCACAATGGAGTTGAATTTTCATTTGTTGATTTGACCAAAGTAGAGACATTTAAAGCTGCGATTCAGTCCAATACCAAAATGGTTTGGATCGAGACTCCAACGAATCCAACACTGAAGCTCGTTGATATTCGCGCAACCGCTGCGGCGGCGCGAGCCAAAGGAATTTTGAGCGTCGTTGATAACACGTTCATGAGCCCTTATTTCCAACGTCCTCTAGAGTTGGGTGCGGATATAGTGTTGCATTCGACAACCAAATATATTGGAGGGCACAGCGATATCGTCGGCGGTGCTCTGATCGTAAATGACGACGCGCTTGCTCAGCGAATAGCATTTTTGTCGAATTCGATGGGCGGCATCGGTTCTGCGTTTGATGCCTACATTTCAATGCGCTCTTTAAAAACTCTAGCGCTTCGTATGCGGCAGCATGATGAAAGTGCGCGCAAGATCGCGATGTTTCTTGAGGAGCATCCGAAGGTGGAGAAAGTTGTTTACCCTGGATTGTCTTCCCATCCACAACATGCATTGGCAAAAGAGCAGATGCACGGCTTTGGTGGAATGATGACTTTTTACGTGAAAGGTGGAATGACTTCCGCTCGGCTCTTTTTGGAGAGCGTTCGCGTGTTTGCATTAGCGGAGAGCTTAGGCGGTGTCGAGTCTTTGGTTGAGCATCCAGCAATCATGACCCATGCAAGTGTTCCAGCAGAGATGCGCAAAGAGCTGGGCATTGACGATTCGATGATTCGTTTGAGCGTGGGAATTGAGAATTGCGATGATCTTCTTCGTGATCTTGAAAGCGCTCTCTCGAAGGCCTAACGGTGCTGCCTTTCCGAAGCACGCACCAGTGCTTCGAGCATGACCAACAAAACGATCTATGGTCTGTTTCGAGGCTTGTAAGTAGCGAGAATCATGGACTTGATTAAGAAAGGCGCAAATTTTTGCGCCTTTTTCTTTGACAGCCAGCTTGTAAAAACGTACTCAATTGGTTCTTCGGATTCTTCCGTTAAGTGGTCAAGTAGCTCAGTCGGTAGAGCAAAGGATTGAAAATCCTTGTGTCGGCGGTTCAATTCCGTCCTTGACCACCATTTTTCTTCCGCGCCTACGGCGCTCCATAAAAATGCTGTTCGTGTCGCAACTGCCTCTGGCAGCTGCTTTCCTCGGCTTGCGCCTCGCGAATGGTAGGGGCTCTGCCCCTACACCCCAGGGCGGGCAGTTGGTTGCTCCTTCGGAGCTGCAACGGGGCCTGGAGTTGGTTGCCCCTTCGGAGCTGCAACGGGCGGGGAGTTGGTGGCTCATTTGGGTGAGCCATGTAATTTTTGATCATTTGTAGGTGCTGATAACCGCATCCTTGTTATCGTCGCAAGCTTTGCTGTTGGCTTGGGTCAGAACAAGAGTGGATGAGGTGGCTTCGTACTTTTGCTCGACCTTATCGCCGACTTTTGCCTCGGGTTGAATTCCAAATTTGTCGCTGAGATCGTTGAACTCAAGTTTTGTCACAACGGTCTCGAGCCAGACGATTGCATTTTCGTCCATTCTTAAGCGGTAAGAAAAAGTTGTTTTCGCGCTTGCAGCTTTTTTAGAATCGCTCGACTTAAAAGTATCGGTCGCGATTAAAGTTGTGTTGTCGAGGAGAAGTGATTCGCCAATCTCGATGGTCAAAGCGGAACCTTCGACAGTGCCCGGCTTCATCAAATTCTTTCCCGATTTTTCGCAAACCTTGCTCGTAAGTGTCCATGGTTTATTGATTCTCACAGAGACTGCATGTTCAACGTTGTCTGCGCCTTTGATTCGGTAGCTCGTAGCGGCTTGGGGTTTTTGACATGCGGCGAGTGGTAAAAGCAAAAGGACGACGAAGGCATTTGATACTATACGGATGTTCATTAATTTCTCCAAAATGCGAAGCGGAATCTTGTGGGGGCAAATCGGATTTTTCTCTGAGCTATTTAAATTAGCCTGAGACGATTCGTGATCGCTCAATTGTTTAGCCGATCCAAATGCAACTCCGATATGCAACTTCATAGTGCAAGTGCAACTTCAGGGCCGCCTATTGTCCGCTTCTAGCGCGACTGGGCGGATGTCGGCGTTTTTTGTCACCCGTTTTTTTCAAGCACTGGTGATTATATTCAATTCAATTCTTTTCGATATTTAAGTTGGTTTTCATGTTGGTTCTCAGAATGAGATTCCAATTTCGGAGCACTTTTTCACACCTGGCTAAATAGTTTTTTACGATGGGGTCGCTTTCTGAGAATCTCGCGCGACTCAACACTTTTACGTCGTGAAAACTGGATGATGGGCGCACAATAATAGTACGAGGGAGCAAGAGATGAAAACGCTCTGGGTTTTTCTAAATTCACAGATGCTATGTTGGTGTGTTGGATTGACAGCTCTCTACCACTATCCGAGGGCGACTTACCCAGATACATTTTATTTAGCGGCTGCAGGGAGTTTTCTTTTCGGGTTCTACTGCTTCTTAAAACTCAATCCTCGCATCGCTGAATTGTCATCTAATGGCAGATTGATGGCTTTACTGATCTTTTCGGGTGGACTAATTTACATTCCTTATATCGTGCCACTTGTTCGTGCGCGATTTCAAATCTGAAGCGACCTTCGGTCAAGATGGCAGTGGTTCACTGTTGAATCAAAAGCATGGCTTCTGGTTATTTTCCATTTCAAAGGCAGTCTAAACCATTCCCGCATTATTTTGAGCGCTTTAAAATTCCAATCCAGTTAGTTTCCAGATCCGTTGGTAAAACGATCTCGTTTCTTATTGGGTGAATTGTTTCACCCCCTGCGAGACTTGAAAATGCGGGAAGAAAACCTTCGTTTTCCCGAAGATAAAAACACGGCAATCGCGTTGAACTGACGCCGTCATTCAATCGAACTGAGGGATGCAAGTGCCCGTACCACGCGTATTTATATTGGAGCGGGACTCGCTTCGATCTTTGACAAGAAACTTGACAAGAGATTGCTGGCTCGTGCTGAAATAGGACGTCATCTTGCACAATTGAATCAATTACTTTGATTTGGTTCCAATCCTTCGGCCATCGAGTCTTAAAAAAATGCTGGTCATGATTGCCAATTGCCACGGTGACTTCGATATTTAATTCTTTGAGCCATTCCGTGAAACGTTGAACAAGCTGCGGCGTCATTCCTTTGGCGGTATGAATAAGATCGCCTAAAATCAATAGTTGCTCTGCTTTGTTTTGCTTACAGATTTTTAGGATTCTTGCGAGATCTGCGTGCTGAGCTTCGGGCGGAAGCCATAGCCCATTCTGCATAAATGTTTCAGCTTTTCCGAGATGGAGATCGCTAAGAACCATCAGCTTTCGATTTTTAAAGTAGAGAGCGCGTTCCGCGAGAAACAGACATTTTTCGCCGGCCACATCGAGCTCTTTAAAACTGGTGGCCCCGTTGACTCGAGCTTCGATCATCCAACCTCCCAACTTTTCTGGAGACGTAAAATTCGATCTTCAAGTTTTTCGTTCGTAAGTGTTGTGCGCATGCGATCAATATAAAGAGGCCAAGCGAGCGGTGAAATATGCTCAGCGTCTTTGAAAATCCATTTTGAATCTCGAATGCGTTGCATCGTAGTG
>JAYVND010000168.1:0-2035 GCA_043758635.1 Bdellovibrionales bacterium | reverse complement strand
TTGAAATCGTCAATTCCACATCGGTCGACGGGAGAGCGATTCCAATGCGAGTGACGCATTTGAAGAACCTCAAAAAAGACGGCAATCGCCCGGTCTTGATTGAAGTTTACGGCGGGTTTGGCCTCGATGGCCGCATCGACTCGACTATCAGCAAAACTGAACTTCGCTTCCTCAGCAAAGGCGGAATTTTTGCAGCTCCCGCTCTTCGCGGCGGCGGCGAGAGTGATGGCAATTGGCGCCAGCAAGCACAGCTTTCGGGAAAGCACTTCACGATGGACGATCTCAAGGCTAGCGCGGACTGGTTTACCCAGGGTTGGTCTAAATCAAATTTAATTATTACAACCGGAACCTCAAATGGAGGACTTACGGTTGCAAGCGCTGGCCTTCAGTTTCCCACCCATTTCGGCTTGGTGATTCCGATTGGAGGAGTTCACGACCTCCTTCATAAAGAAATGCTCGACCCGAAATTTGATGAGGGTTGGAAATCAGAGTACGGCGACTCACGTGTGGATTGGAGTCGCCCGTACCTTACTCTGCTCTCGCCTGTTGAGCTGGCGCGTTTGGGGAAAATGCCGAACTTTTTGATCATATCAGGTCAAGCAGATTCACGCGTGAACCCGCTTCACTCTGATCATCTCTATCAGGCGCTCAAAAAAGAACAGCCTAAAGACAAATTCGTGAAAATGATCCAGCTCAAAAACTCCGGCCATTGGCTCGCATCAACGAGTTACCAGGACATCGTCGCCTGGCGTACCAATGTTGCCAAATGGACGACGATTTTCGATTATCTCGAGATGGATTTTGAACATTGAGCTCGCAGAGTTGCTCTCTTGATCAGATCGCGAGATGTGTTTTCGATTTGCGAATAGCCTCTAAATACAGGCCAATGGTCTTTTCCATTCCAAACTTCAGCGCATCGCAAACGAGTGCGTGACCGATGGAGACTTCATCGATCCACGGAATGTGCGCGATGAGCGCGGTCAAATTCTGAAGATTCAAATCATGCCCGGCATTGATGCCAAGGCCTGCTTTGCGAGCCAGCTCGGCCGAACGACGATAGGAAGCCATGACATCCATCGCGGCCCCTGCGGCCTTCGCATTCCAATGTTCCGCATAGCGTTCGGTGTAGAGCTCGACGCGGTCCACACCAAGATCTTTGAGCATCAAATACTCATCATCTTCCATCGTCGCGGGATCTACGAACACGGAGGTGCGAATATTTTTAGCGCTCAAACGGCGTGCCGCAACTTTTAATAGTTCAGCCTGCGAGCGAACGCGAAATCCTGCATTTGAAGTGAGTGCCTCGGGTGGATCAGGCACAAGTGTGCATTGGGCGGGTAAAACTTCTTCGTTCATTTCGAGGAAACTCTGGCTCGGATACCCTTCAATATTGAGTTCGACATTGATGATTTTTTTGAGGTCGTAGACATCTTGACGCCGAATATGACGACCATCCGGGCGCGGGTGAACCGTGATTCCCTCTCCACCGAAGGCTATAATATCGAGCGAAGTCTGAACAACGTTGGGATTGTCTTTGCCACGCGAATTCCGAATCGTCGCAATTTTATTTACATTGACCGAGAGTTTTGTAGCCTGGCTAGACATGCGAAACCTTTCCGAGAAAAAACGAGAAAAGAGCTCGTGACGCCTCGATGTAGAGCGAAAAAGATTGGTCGGAGGCTCGCGGGCGATGGTACAACTTTGATCATATGACATCATCTTCCAATGACAATCACGATCTGAAAAATAAGCCAGTTCAAGTGACCTCGCCATCCAAAAATTCGGGCGCCGATTCGGGCGCCGGTTCCGGCGCCAATTCCGGCGGAAGAGTGAAACTGCAAGCGGTCCGGGGCACTCGCGACTTGCTATTTGATGAATGCGTCAAAATTCGGCGAATCGAGAACACTGCGCGTCGAATTTCTCGCCTTCACGGTTTCGACGAAATCGAAACGCCGATGTTCGAATCATCGAATGTTTTCAAGCGCTCGCTCGGCGACACGAGCGATATCGTGACAAAGGAGATGTACTGCTTCAA
>JAYVND010000167.1:0-6534 GCA_043758635.1 Bdellovibrionales bacterium | reverse complement strand
TCGATGCAACAGGACCACCACCGTACGCGGGCGCATGATGGGCGCTTGCAACTGATTGAAGTGTGTATTGGGTCGATCCACTCGGTGCTGGGCGAGCGCGCTTGAGACAGATCTGCACATCAAGTGAATCAAAGTTGTTTGCTAAGAGATCGGTTGACCGTCGAAGATCCGCTCGGAGAAGCATATTTTCATCGCAAGTCCCTTGAACTTTTTGGATCGTAACGTCGATGTCGAGATCGACGGTTTTACAAATAATCAAAACGCACGCGCGAATGCTTACCTGCACTCTCGGCTGGCTTGAGGTGCCACTCACAACTTTTGCAGAAGTGATGCGGCTCGAAGAATCGACTGCGGGCTGAAAAATTTCAAATACGCGGCGCAAATTTGCCGCGGTCATGTCCAGCACATGGCCACCGTCAGCGCTCGTAAATGCGATCGTATCATTTGCCAGCGGGTCACTATTCGCATGGGCGATGGAAGCCGCGCCGAGCGCAAAACTAAGTGAAAGGACTATCGCCGTAAATCTAGAAAATTTATTTGCGTTCATTTGCACTCTCCAAAATTGACCATGACCGGTCTGTTGATTTGCCGTTTGCTTGGCCATGCGATTAGCTCGCCGCCTGGCCTAAGGCTGACAAAAGGGTTCTGCTTTCAAAAAGCACGACCCAATCTCCAAGCAGAAGAATGCCTAGAAAACATATTTCGGCGCAAAACAACACCTGAGACTCGTCGAATGGATAGATTGCAGTACACGTGAAAACTTTTCTGGCCTTCAGCTTGGTGAAGTGAAAGGTCTTTATCTAGCGGGCGGTCTTGAATGAACTAGCCCCGGGCCGAGTTTGGCACACGGTGGCTCAATTCAGTGAGAATCCCCTCACGAAGACCCACATACGGGATCATCAAAAGTTCCACATCGGCGAGCTCCATAAATTCATGCGTCAAGATTGCAGCGGGCACCACCACATCGGCTCGATCGGCGCGAAGCCGCAAAAATTGAATGCGCTCTTTGATCGACATCGTCTGAAGATGATCACTCAGCTCACGAAGTTCATTTCGGTTCATCGAGAAAATAGAATTTTTGTGCAGGAGCGCAACGCGAAGCTTGCCCATACACTCAAAGTTGCCGCCTGTGCCAACCGCAAAGTCGACATGTCGTCCTGCGAGAGTCTTCTTCAGAAAAATCTGCGCCTCACTGATATGCTCATGAATGAAAGCTGTGAGATGTTTCTCTTTGAGGCCTTTAGATTCTAGCAATTGCAGCATACGAACCGTGCCGAGTTTAAAACTCTGCGAGCCGATGATTTCACCGTGATCGGCTATTGTAAGCTCAACACTCCCACCGCCGATATCGATCAGTAGAACCACACGCTCCGCTAAATCCACCCGATTTGCCACCGCCGAGAAAATCAACCGACCTTCTTCGATTCCATCAATAACGTCGATGTTGATTCCGCAACTGGCTTTCACTTCTTTTACAAAATCGTCGCGGTCTGCGGCTTCACGCATCGCACTGGTTGCAACGGCTTTGAAATGCTGTACGCCGGCTTCGTTGAGAATGGCGCGAAATTTTTGGAAAGCCTCGATCGCTTTTGCACGAGTGGCTTTAGAGAGCTCGCCCTTTGAAAAGACGTCGGCGCCGAGACGCACGGGTTCTCGAACTTTGCGCACGATTTTAATTTCGCCGTGCGAGTCCAGCTGGCCTAAGATCAGGCGAATGGCATTTGATCCAATATCGATGGCCGCAATAGTACCCATCTCATGAGTCTAAGGAATCAAGGTCGAAAGGCAAGGTATCCCTCTTGGTTTCGCTTAAGAAAGCAAAGATTTTCGGAATGAAACACTGACCGCTCCCAAACCTGATCCTGACAATGAGTGACCTCAAACTGGTTCACCATGGAGTCATGTTACTTGCCGATTTGCACATCCATTCGAAGTTCAGTGATGGCTCGATGACCATTCCGGAGTTGGTGGATTTCTATGGCATTCGTAAGTTCGGCGCGATAGCCGTCACCGATCATATCTGCGAAGAACACTCGCTGATGGGGCGCGCGGCTGGCTACTTGAAGTACACGCTAACCCCCGAAACTTGGCCTCACTACATAAAGATTTTAAAACAAGAAACTGAGCGGGCTTGGGACCGATACAAGATGGTGGTGATCCATGGATTTGAACTCTCCAAGAATTCACTTTCCAATCATAGATCGGCACACATTCTGGGTTTGGGCGTGCTCGACTACCTTTCAGCGGATGGTGATGTTGCTGGCTTGGCTCGGGCCATCCGTAGTCAAGGCGCTCTGGCAATCGCCGCTCATCCGGTCTCAACGCGCAAGTTTGAGCCACAAACATTTCATCTTTGGAGTCGGCGAGAAGAGTTAGCGACGGAGTTCGATGCATGGGAAGTCGCAAGCGGGCCATATCTGTTCCACGAAGTCAAAAACAGCGGTCTACCCATGGTCGCAAGCTCTGACTTGCATCATGCTCATCAAATCAATTCGTGGAAAACCGTTTTGAACTGCGAGCGACATTCGGAAGCGATTCTGGACGCCGTCCGTAGGCAGGATCTCTCATTTCATTTCTATCAAGATCCGTTGTCGGTGGCGGCTCCCGTGCCAAAAGCGTCGCCATTCTTGCGCGTGCCAAGTTTTGCGATGAAAAAGCTCGACCAATACGCCCGCTGAGCACAAGCGGCCAGAGTTGAGCGGCCGGAACGGAATGGAGCGGAGGCGAGCGCGCGCGAACGCGATGGTCAATCTTGTCAATGACAAAGGCTTTTACGGCTTCAGTCAATCGAGAGTGGGTACGAAATTCTTCAGCAAGTTCTTCAGCGCGAATTGTACTTTGCGCCTTCGACACGGTCAAAAGATTGACTGAACCATTTTCAAATTTTTTTTTTAAAGCGGGGACTGAAAGTTTGAGTTTGGCAGAGTCGATGCGTCGATATGCGGCGCTTTTTGAATAATTTAAATGTTTGGTGAGCCATTCGAAGAGTCACGCGTAGCCGACCTCAAGAAAGGAGAAATTACGGTCCGCCTCGATTCAAGCATGTTTTGAACATCGTATTTGCGCGTTCATTCTGCCGAAATTCGTGTCAAGCAAAAACAATGAGTAGAGTTTAATAGTCCTAAAGATTCGGACGCGCAGTCAACAGCCGGAATCACGTTTTTTCCCTCGTTTCGAATTTTGCACCGAAGAAAGCACGTCGTCGAGGCTTGGAGTTTACGCCTCGGAGTTTTTCCTGATCATCGCACAGATCGCGGCAGGCTGCGACGCGGCCCTTAATAATAGCGCCAGTTATCACCCCGAGTTATCGTTCAAGGTCATCACCCGGTTGTCACCCGGTCATCACCCCCGGGTTATCGTCCAAGGTCATCGTCCCAGATGCTGATTTGCGCGGACGAAGATGGCATCAAGCATCGGTTCGGTTAGTCTTTTTGTAAACGTATTTTGTTGGCTTGGGTGAAAGCTTGCTAGCAGAAGACGCCCATCGCGCAAAACAAGTTCAGCGCCGTGACCGAATTTAGGCAATGTCATTTTGATTGGCCAATGACCGCTTGCGCGAAGCTCTATAAAGATCGCTTTCCACGCGATCGAACCAAGAGCCAAGACCACTCTCGGTCGGGCCGCCGCAAACGTCAGGGATAAATACTCGCGGCAATTTGCAATCTCTTCGGGTAGAGGTTTGTTGTCGGGAGGGGCGCAATGTGCGACCGCGGTGATAAGAGCATCCGTCAAGACCAATCCGTCATCTGCAGATTCGAAGGTCGGCTGATTCGCGAAACCGGCGCGTTGAAGTGCACGAAATAACCATTGCCCACTGCGATCACCAGTGAACATTCGGCCGGTGCGATTCGCGCCATGTGCAGCGGGAGCAAGGCCAACAATTAAAAGTCCGGCGGGCACCGGACCGAAATTTGGAATCGGTTTTGCGAAGTAATCCCAATCCATAAACGATTTTTTCTTGCTACGGGCAATCGATTCGCAGTGCTCGCGCAAGCGAGGGCAGCGCACGCAAGCGATGATTCGCTCGCTCAAATCAAGATTCGGTTTCAAAGTCGCGTTGAACATTGGCTTTTTCACTCGCATCGAAGGTTATCTCGAAACGCTTTTGAACAAATCACTCACCGAATCGTCTCGACATAATCGAATCGCCTTTTAACTAACTGTCGCGAATTACCGAGCCAATTACTGCAATGAACCCGAAGATTTGGGCTAATTCTGCCGCTGATGTCCCAAAGTTCTTAAGCCAGTTACCGCAACAGAGAACGACATTTCCCGGGAAAATGATCGGCGTTTTTGCGCCAACAGAGTTGGCCTGGTTCTCAGCAGCTTCACGTGGTCATCAAAAATAGCGTGATTCCAGATGCTTGGGCATATTGGGGATCTACCACGCATGGCTCGGAGTTTGAAGTGTATATTTCGTGGTGCAACGAGCGGTTGGAAGCAAATCTTGCCGTAGATTGTCTCTCAAAAGTATTTTTTAAAATCCGAGCTTCGCGGCTCGATTGAGGCACTTGCTCGATGAATCTGAACCAGCGCATCACTTTACGACTTCTTCGACGCCTGTCGAACCGGGTTGCAAAATCGGCCGCACGCATCTCCAGATCGCGGATCGGGTCTCGTATTGAGTCGCGTATCGGGTCGCAGTTTGCTTCGCGAGCGAATGCGGGCGATTCGCCGCGCCTCACTGCAAAAACTTTCCCGCGCTCCGGTGTAAGGGCGAAGTCAAAATCCCCATATCAAGCGCGTGAGTCGGAACTTTTCGGCTACCTCGAAGTGTGCTTTTTCGCATTCCTCTTTATTGTCATTTTTAGCGCGGTGGCACGTGCTGATGATGATTCTGCTTACGGCACTTCAGGAAACACGCAGATTTTTGGAACCACTTTGAATTCGCGCGTAGTTCGCATGAGATCGCCTCCCCAGCGAGTGCTCGATACGGCACCGCCAACGGAATGGTCGTTTTTCGGCGCGTTCACAACTGAAACGATCCGAAACCTCAACCTCACTGAGCATGCATCTTACGCGGGTTCCTACATGATTTTGACGGCCGCAATCTACAAGCCTTGGGATCTTTCACTTTCTAGTGAAATCGGGTTTTCGCAACAGTACTCCTATGCGCAAGAAAACGATGGGACTTCTCGCGCCTTCGATAACCCAATCATTCGCCTGCAAAAGCTCTACTTGAATGGACGCGATTTTTCGAGCATTTGGGTCGATGACATTCGTCTGATAGTCACGGGCTCGCTACCAGCGAACCGAGTGGCGGGGCACCAGTCCTTCGAGGGATCGGTTGGCCCTAGCATCAACTTTGATAAGCGAGTCGGTCGATTTAACCTGACCCAAGGCATCGGTTACGCGCGCGGGTTTTATCAATACGATATGGATGCGGCGGGAACTATCAATGCGCCCGACGTCTTAAAGTCACTTTCGCTTTTTTCGTTGAGCCTGGCTGACTCGCTCACATGGACGAACTCGCTGCTCTATTCCTACGCGCTTGATTTTCAAAAAGTTGGAAAGGCCACTGAGATCTTCACTTCGTCGGTAGATTGTCTTTGGACTTCGCACTTTTCGACATCGCTTGGACTTATGACCAATCGCGGAACACTGGATGCGGATGGCAGAACGAACCGCGTTCTGATCTTTGATCAAGATGGTTCGCTTGCGTTTTTAGATCTTGGATGGAAGATTTAAAATGGCAAATAAATCAAATAAGTTGATACAGGATGTTACTCAAAAATTTGCGCGGCTGATTTCACAGCTGTTGATCGGTTTAGGCGGGCTGGTCTTGATTTTTGCGGTCGGTTTAGGTGGCTGCACCAAAAAGAAAGAACTTCAGAACCACGTGGACCCCGACTTCTACGTTTCAAAGTCTGATTTCGAGGGCCGCACTTTTCAGTTGGTGCGTGGGATTGAGGAAGCCGATTCGAACAACGATATCGGCGCAGTGCCCGGCTTCTCAGAAGATTTAGGACTCGTGCGTGTGCGTATCACCGAAACTGAATTGCAGTTTTTATCGGCATTTGATCCGCAGAATCGCCAAGCGACGATGCCGATCATGGCATCTTATCCAATCGTAAAACACTTCGATATCATCCGCGAAAAAAACGATTACGACGAGGATACAAATCATCTTGTTGAGAATACTCAAGCGCCATGGCGCCAGCGTAAATTCATGCGGGTGGATTGGACAAAACCGGCCAATCACCTTGCAAATCTGGGTAGCCTCGCTCGCGCCGTATCAAAAGATCTTCAGGACGGCGTAACTGGCGAAAATGGTCTCCGAGAGGAAAACGCCACCCTACTGGAAGATCCTAAAATTGAAAAAACCGATATTAGTTGGTTAGTAGAATCTAACTTTCAAGGCAACGGTTCAGTGACTTACGTGTATCCATTTGGTTTTTCAGAGGCTTCAGAAGCGCGAGTGACTTACCGAGTTCATTTGCTCCCGGCTGTTGCTTCAGATTTCAAACCGAACTCTTACTCGATGCATGATTTTGCTACTTTTGGGTATTTCACGACACAGCAGAACTTCGAAAA
>JAYVND010000166.1:0-2037 GCA_043758635.1 Bdellovibrionales bacterium | reverse complement strand
AGAACGGCAAACTGAAAAAAATTTTAAGTTAAAATTTTAAGCCAAAAAATCAAATCAAAATTTTAAGCCAAAAAATTAAGCCAGTGGCCCGTCAATTTTTTCAATTCTCGTTTGGTGACGACCGCCCTCAAAAGCGGTCGTCAAGAAGGTCTTCACGATCTCAACGCAGAAATCAGCCTCGAGAAGTCGCTGGCCCATGCATACGATATTGCAGTTGTTGTGCTGGCGAGAGAGTTGTGTCGACTCGCGATTCCAAACAACAGCTGCCCGAATGTCAGGGTAGCGATTCGCTCTTAACGCCATACCTTGTCCCGAGCCGCAGAGTAAAACAGCCGGAATCTTATCATCTAAAACTCGTCTAACTACTTTGTCAGCGTAGTCGGGATAATCCACTCGATCCGTATTGTATGAACCGCAGTCCAGCCACTCAATTTCTGGGAGCTCGCGCATAATTTTGTGCTTCAACTCGAACGCCGCATGATCGTTTCCAATTGCGACTTTGAGGCTCGAGAGCTGCGTCCCAACGCTCTGAGATAAAGCGCTCGTCGGAATCGCATCTGAAATTACTGTTGAGCTCGTCATGTCAGCAATCCTTTTCTTCGACAGATGGCAGCGAAAGGCAGCAGAAAGAATGGCTTCGCTGCGCACTCAAATTTTCGTGAAAATCACGCTGGCGTTGGTTCCACCAAAACCGAAACTATTATTTAAAACTGCGCTGAATTTTCCGTCCCGCGCTGTGAGAGGAATATAATCCAAATCGCAATCGTCACTCGGATTTTCAAGATTAATGGTGGGTGGCGCGATATTATCTCTGAGTGTCAAGAGCGAGAAAACGCTTTCAATGGCTCCGGCAGCCCCGAGAGAATGACCGGTCATGCTTTTCGTGCTGCTGACCCAGAGTTTTTTTGCATGATCGCCGAAAACAGATTTGATCGCTGTGGTTTCAAGTCCGTCTCCGACTGGAGTCGAAGTTCCGTGCGCATTGATATAGCCCACCACCTCCGCGTTGAGTCGCGCATCTCGAAGCGCCATACTCATCGCTGCCACTCCACCAGCTCCACCCGGCGCGGGTGTTGTCATGTGATGAGCATCTGAAGATACTCCGTAGCCTGCCACCTCGCCGTAAATCCGAGCGCCACGACGAACCGCATGCTCGTAGTCTTCGAGAACAAGGACTGCCGAACCTTCCGACAACACAAATCCGTCACGGTCTTTGTCAAAAGGGCGCGAAGCCATCGTAGGTTGATCGTTACGAGTTGAGAGCGCCTTCATTGCCGAAAAACCACCGATTGCCATGGGCGTGACCGATGCTTCCGCACCGCCCGCAAGCATCATGTCGCAAATTCCACGGCGAATGTATCCTGCCGCTTCGCCAATCGAATGTGCGCCCGAAGCACAGGCAGAGGTGACCGAATAGTTTGGACCCTTGAGCTTGTGTTTGATCGAAATTTGCCCGGCCGCCATATTGGTGATGACCATGGGAATGAAGAACGGCGTGATGCGAAAAGGCCCGCGCTCGATATAGATCGAATGCTGCGTTTCGATGGCGCCGAGCCCCCCGATACCGACGCCGACGAGACAACCGGTGCGAGCACCGAGCTCTTCGGTGATCTCTACGCCGGAATCTTTGATCGCCATGTCTGCTGCAGCCATGCTCAGCTGAATAAATCGATCCATTTTCTTCTGTTCTTTTTTCTCGATGAACGGCGTGGGATCAAAACCCTTCACTTCGCCCGCAAATTTCGCATCAAAGCCGCTCGCATCAAATTGCGTGATATTGGCAATCCCTGACTGACCCGAGAGCGCGCTCTTCCAGCTCTCTTCCATGTTGAGGCCAATTGGCGTGACCATGCCCATCCCGGTGACAACCACGCGGCGCTCGGAGTTTTTAATCGGTCGCTCAAAAATATTTTGATCGAGAGCGACTTTATTGAGCGATGGGTTCGATAAATTCGACTGTAAATTGGCTTGGGAACTGGCTTGCGAGTTCGTGGAGTTGGTCATTTTAAATTAATCCCGTCAAAGCGCAGGGTTTAA
>JAYVND010000165.1:0-2037 GCA_043758635.1 Bdellovibrionales bacterium | reverse complement strand
GCCTGCTCCGAAATTATCAGAGCCGCCTTTCCAAGCGGCTCCCGGCATCAAGATCCCAAGCTCGGTCACCCAAGTGACACGCTCGTAGGGCTTATACGTGAAGTTCAAATCTACTTCGCCGCCTAAGTTTTTTGAAGCTCCCGCAACCGGTGGTGCATCCAAAATTCCGTAAACAATTCCGCCGCCAAACGAAATATTTTCACGCCAAGCGAAGTCCAAACTCGGCGCAAAATAAAATGCATTGCTGATCGCTTCGTCATCAATGTGATTCGCCGAAGTGATGGTCGTATTGCGAATCGTGCCTGTGCGGAAGACGTTCAGCTTGTTGTTGCCAAGTGCGTGATTAAACATCAACACTCCAACGTCATAGTTGCGGTTGAAGACAAAACCTTCGTACTTGTCGGCCGTGTTTGGATCGTCACCGCTCGCAAGACCGAGCTTAATAAGACCGGTCAAACGAGAGTCACGGGGCTTCCAACGAAGCTCCGCCGCCAGGGCGAACGCGTTCATCGCAACCGAGCTTCCACCGGCAGTCACCACGCCAGTTTGACCTGTTACCAAATTGGCTTCGAGACCTAAGTGAAAATCTGCGAAACGTTGCGCTCCGTAGAGGCTCCACTGTGTGGTCTTCAATGCACTCTGAACCATAGCCCCTTGGCCACCGACAGAGTTGTTGTCGATCAAAGAAACCGGTGTGTCGTTTCCATGCCCGAGGGCAGTGCGAATGCGGTAGATCACGCCAGCAGCCGACTCCGTCTCTGGATTTTCGTACTGCACTTGCATCATGTAGTCATCAACGTCATCGTTGTTTCCGAGATCGCCTTCGCTCTCTTTACCGATCATCGGCAAGAAAAACAAATTTCCCATCACGACTTTGTAGCCGATCATGTCACGTGTATCGATATATTTATCGAACAACCCGTTGCCAGCATTGTAAGCCACACCTAAACCAAATTGCATGGGTGTACGGCCCACGATCAACTGACCAAACTCTTGCGACCAGACGGCGTAGAGCGATGTCACATGAAGAGAACCAGCACCTTGCGTATTGCTCCAAGCGTTTGACGGATTTTCTGGATCCGTCGTCGCAGAGCCACCCGAATTTGGGTTTGAGTTAGGACCCGCACCAAAAGTTTCGCCAGCTTGGTTGTTCTGACCAAACACTGAGTTATTCAATATATCAAAGCGCGTGTAAATCGCGAGGCCGTCACCAGCAACGATTTTTGGCGTAAGGACCAAATGATGGAGTAAGTAAGATGTGTCGTGATTTTCAGCGAGATCAGCGTTTTGAATTCGCACTGCTTCCACTCGATATTCGCCACTCCATGTAAGATCTGCAGCTTTCGCAGAATCAACACCAAGAAGTAAGACTGACGTGAGAGCGGCAACCGTCAAAACAACAACGAGCAAAAGACGTTTTAAAACGCCAACAAACATAGATCCTCCGGAGGAGTGATACATTGAGCTTCCAGCAGTAGCACGGGAGCTAATCGAGTCAACGCAAGCTGTGTTGCGACACAACGTTCCCAACAGAGCTCTTCAAAAACGAAGTACAAAGTCCTAGAGGACTCCGTAAATGTCGCTTTCATGAAGGATCACGAGCTCTTTGTCGCCGATCGAGCAATCTGCACCTGCCCACTTTGTGAACATCACTTTGTCGCCAACTTTTACATCCAAAGGTCGTAAACGACCCTTTTTGTCGCGGCCTCCACGGCCGATTGCCAGTACGACACCTTCATTCGGACGCTCTGTTACAGTGTTTGGAATAAAAAGACCACCCGCTGTGCGCTCGGCTGCGCCCAATCGCTCAACTAGAACGCGATCATCGAGCGGACTGAACATATCCTGCATCGGACCCGACTGTTTTTTGCTGCTGGCGTTTTTCGACTGCGGACGAAGAGCGATAATCTTTGCAGTGTTGGACTCTGAGCCTTTCGAGGATTTTTTAGCCCCCGCTTTTGTCATCGATTTTGCAGTCGTTTTTTTGACGATGGCCATCGCTGCGATTGTCGCGAGAGTCGCAACAGCCGCTTTGGC
>JAYVND010000164.1:0-2038 GCA_043758635.1 Bdellovibrionales bacterium | reverse complement strand
GAAGATCAAACTCAACCATTCGGCCAGTCGATGGATCACGAACGGATTTGCGGTAGCTGTTCTCTCCTACTTCCTGAAACTCGCAAAGTGTGAGTTGTCCCGTGCAGCGCGCCGTCAATACCGTGTGCAACATCCGAATGTAAGCTTCATCCATCGAGGCATTCAATCCGAAATTTGTTCCGTTGAAGACTGTCTCTACACCAGTCGAATCGTCGTAATAACCAAAACTCACATGAATTTTCACCACTCCGCGCTGCGTGAATCTTGAATAAAAGTTCTGGCAGTCCACCGTTTCTGCTGTCTCTGCAGCTGTTTGAGAAGGGGAGCCCACAGCATGCGAAGGAATTTTTGACATGCGCGAAATCGCAGGAGCAATCGTGAAACGGTATAGCGAACGAGCGTAACTCGAAACGGCAGCACCCAACGGATCACCCGACGACCCACCCGAAGAAGCGCCGGAGTTGGCGTTTGGGAGACCCGAGTTAGCACTCCCCGCGAATGCCGAAAGTGTCCCAATTGAGAGGCTGGCAACGAGCGCAAGCTGATGTAGCATTGAATCTCTCCATCTTTTGCTAATGTTCAAACTCGTTTCCAAACTGGCATTTGGCGCGACTTTGAGCGATTTATAATTCAGTATTGAAGGTTTTAATCATGAGCCCTTGCTCAAAGCAATCCCGTTCAGAATTGATGAAGTTTATCATGCAACTCAACCAGAATCGCCCTCCCACCGCCGCGAGATCGAACGATGGAAGAAAAGCCGAGTTGCGAGCTTGCGCTCGGGCTTGAACTGGATTTGGCACTGGATTTGGCACTGGATCCGGCACTAGAGCTTGTAACGAGAAGAGCATCGCCGGGCTCAAGTTCGAAATCAGCCGACAATTTGATCGTGAAATCTCCCGCGGCTGCAAAGAGTAGCCAGTGAATACCAACTGGTCGTAGCGGAACTCGACCATTCGCCGGGAGCTCGAGAACCCGCGTCTTAGAGCAGAGGGCGTCTCGTTTTGTGAAAACATTGAAGTCCGTGACCGCACCGAGGGTGAGACGTCCTTCGACTTCGTCATCACCCGAAAACTGAATCGGATCAAAGAAATTGGGCTTTAAAACTTTAGCGCCCTTTAATCCTAAATTGACGCCGTTCGCAAAAATAGGGAGTGAGCGCGAACTACTCTCGGCCGACTCCGGAGCTGTTCGTCTGATCTCAAGCCCTTCACCATCAAGCAGTAAGAGCGTGCGATCATAATTTTGAAAGCGCGAAAAAGGCCCACTCTCCGTGACTCTCGCTGTCGAGATTCGCCAATCAAACTCAGCCTTACGGAAGTCACTCTCTGAGGGCCAAATTGCGATTTGCCTCGTCGCTCCCCTGCCATTCTTCCAAGGCTGCAAGGTTTGACTCTCAAATTTGAGAATTTTCGCAGACGCCACTCGTCAAACTCCTACTAGCTCAATGGGCTGGCTAGATCCGTTGTTCCAACTGGGCTGCAAATTCACCCTGCCAAATCCGTTGTTCGATCGCTCTAGACGAACCAATTTTAGCATTGGGAGATTGAGATGGCTCGTGCTAAATTTCCAGGCCATGGAAACACACTCGCCCGAATCACATTTTATTCTTAGCTGGCTCGTCTCCGGACTTGCCGTTCTTCTCACTTCCAAAATTATTCCCGGCTTTCGCATCAGCGGGTTTATCGGCGCACTTTTAGCGGTGATTGTCATTGGACTTGCCAATGCAGTGATCTGGCCGATTCTAATTTTCCTCACGTTACCGATCAACCTACTGACGCTCGGGCTTTTCACGTTTGTTGTGAATGGGGCGATTATAAAAATTTCGGCCGCACTTCTTCCAGGCTTTGAAGTCCGATCATGGTTGTCGGCAATTTTCGGTTCGATCGCGCTCTCGCTCATCGGTCTCGTGCTTCATTATTTCTTGGTGTAGCCCATGGGGCCGATCGAAGTTCCGGCACAATCACTCAGCGCTGAGACACTTGAGAGTGTGATTGAAAGCTTTATTTTGCGCGAAGGCACCGACTATGGCCGAAACGAA
>JAYVND010000163.1:0-6541 GCA_043758635.1 Bdellovibrionales bacterium | reverse complement strand
GATGCTCTGCGCTTGCTCGGCCCAGATCACGTCGGCACGATTCGCATGCTCTCGCGGCACGGTTTACTCCCGATTTCTCACGTACCACATTCTCACGTCCCAGAAGTTAAACCCTTGCTCGAACCATCGGCCACTGGAGTAAAAAAATCGAAGACAAAATTGCCTCGATTGGCCGGACTTCCGCCTCTGATGATTTTGCAGATAGTCCGTGGCCTTCAGCGCGCGAGTGGGGCTCCCTGGCCGGTTTTTATTGATCAGATTCGCCTCGAGGCACCGGCCATTTGGAGTTGCTGGTCAGAGAATGAACGCAACCAATTTATTCGCCATATCAAACCCTATTGGGAGACTGGGCGGCATCGCTTACCCGACATGGTCTTTGAGAATCTGAAATCACTCATCGCGATGAAACGGTTGAAGGTCATGGCCGGAAGAGTTTTAAAAACTGAGCGCAAGTCTCAAACTTTTTTTGTCTCTCTCCAAGCGCGAGGCGAAACATCGGTCCAGGTTTTTGAATTTTCGCAAATCATTTTCGCAACCGGGGCCCGCGTCGACCAAAGCTTGCTTCCCGCTTCTGTACGGGACGGAGTGAGTCGCTGTAATTTCGGCTACGGTTTCAAAAATCTGAGTGCATCGAATCTTTGGCTCCTCGGGCCCGCATCAAAATCAGCTTTATGGGAAACAACCGCAATCCGAGAAATCGCAATTCAGACCGAAAAAGTTGCAGCTGAGATTGCGAAAGCGATGCAGGAGCCTCAGACAAAATTCAAAAGTTTTACGCATCATCCGCACGAAAAAGATTCGAGCTATCTCTCTCACCTCTTGACGAGCATTCAGTTTGCGAAATCATTGTTGCGGCTTGCTTTCGTGAGTTTTATCCACGCTATCCTGCCGTTTTTGCACACCGAGACCGTGAGCAATGATCTTCGCGAAACTGCGCGAAAAGTCAGTCGGCAAAGAGTGCGAAAAATCTAAAAAATTCGAAATTGGTATGAGCTCAAAAGCTCGAGTCTCATGGATTTAAAATGCAAGTGGGGAAAGTCGGCTAGCTCGCCTTCGATTCATGATTCGAGAGCCACTCGTTTATAATTTTCGAGAAGATGTCATATTCGATTGGTTTCGTAAGATACCCATTCATCCCCGCAGCGATGCATTCTTCTGCAGAGCCCGACATTGCATTGGCGGTCATGGCGAGAATCGGAATATCGGGAGTAAGAACATTCCCGCCATTTCGAATAGCGCGAGTCGCTTCATAGCCGTCCATCTCGGGCATCTGACAGTCCATCAAAACCAAATCATACGGTATCGTGCGCAAACATTCGAGGGCTTCTTTACCATTTCCTGCGACCTCAGCACGCAAGCCCATCTTCTGTAGCACCTTCACCGCAATTATCTGGTTCACCTGATTATCTTCCACAACGAGAATTCGAAACGATTTTTTCGGCTTATCGGTGTCGAGTAACTTCGTCAGTACTGGAACTTTGCTCTGAACGCGATTTGAGGTTTGCAGTTCGATCTCGAACCAAAAAACGGAACCCACTCCTTCAGTACTTTCAACCCCAATTCGCCCACTCATCGCTTCAACGAGTTTTTTGCTGATGGAGAGCCCGAGGCCTGTCCCGCCAAAGCGACGTGACGTCGACGCATCAGCCTGTGAAAATGCTTTGAACATTCTTGCAACTGCTGCTGCAGGAATGCCGATTCCGGAATCTTGAATTTCAAACCGGAGAGTAGCGAGTCCTTTGATTTCTTTAATGAGCTCGCCGCGGATTTTGATTTGACCGTTTGAAGTGAACTTCACGGCGTTTCCTAGCAAATTCAAGAATATTTGAGTGAGGCGGCCCGGGTCTCCCTTGAAGTATCGCGGAAGTTTCTCGCTCAAATCAACCACGAGGCCAAGTTCCTTCTTGCTGGCAGTCACGGTTATCATTTTTTGTGCGTCGAGTACCGTTTCAATAAGGTCAAAATCAACAGACTCAAACTCAAGTTTTCCAGCTTCGATTTTAGAAAAATCCAAAATATCGTTAATCACCGTTAATAAGGATTCGCCTGAGCGTCGAATTGTTTCTGCGAAATCGCGTTGTTCAGAGTTGAGTTCAGTGTCTAAAAGTAGCCCCGTCATACCGAGCACGCCGTTGATAGGCGTACGGATTTCATGACTCATAACTGCTAAGAATTCAGACTTAAGACGAGAAGATTCAATCGCTGATGTGACTAGGATCTCTGCATTGCGCGCTTCAGACTCAGCTTTTTTCCGTTCTGAGATATCCTCAATAAAGGAGATAAGATACTCCGTTTTTCCAGTTAGGCCAGCAACCTTCGTGGTGTTGATATTCGCCCAAACCGTCGTCCCGTCTTTTTTAATGTAGCGCTTTTGCCGCGTTGAAGGTTTTGTTTCTCCAGCGACGAGTTTCTCAATTACGCCATTATCAACCCCAGCATCCTCAGGATGGGTGATGGACCGAAAATTAGTTGCCATTAGTTCTTGCTCCGAATATCCAACCAACTCGCAAAATCGAGAATTTAATTTCGTCCATTTTAATTCAGGCGAAGTGTGGACGATACCAATCGCATTTTGATTGAAAGTTGCGAGCAGCTGATTTTCCAATCGACGGTGAACGGTGATATCGCTCTGGGTAAATGCAACAAGCTTTTGCTCTCCAAGATTAAATGTGGAAGCGTTGATCGATAATAATATCTCGCGACCATCTTTTGCTATCGCGGTAGTTTCAAAGTCTCTTAAAATTTCGCTGACTCTAATTTTTTCGCGAATGACGAGAACTTGATTTCGATCCAATAGGGATTCAATCTCGACGCCGCCCTCAGCGCACACATCTTCTTTTGAAAAACCAAAAAGAGCGCACCATGCCTGGTTGACCTCTCGAATTCTAAAATCTGCCACGTTACAAACCAGGATCGGAACATGAGAGTTTTCGAAGATAATCGAAAACTTCGCCTCATTATCTATGAGTGAGCTTCTCTCTTCACGCCCGTCCGATGCTACTTCTGCTGGTATCTCTCGCCGTACTTCCGGCGCCACTCCTCGCACTGTGTCTGGCCGTTCTTCAGGCGATTCTTCAGGCAATTCTTCAGGTGGCACTTCTCGCCCTGCTTTTGGTCCGTGTGCTTGAAGATCTACGGCTGAGCGGTTCCATATGCAAGCGGTGTAAAAGTTTGTCTCACTGGACTCCCATGCCGCAAGTGTCATGTCGATTTCAAACTCAGAACCGTCTTTTCGTAGCCCAAGTAACTCGTCCGTCAAACCATTCTTAACTTGGCTCAAATTCATATTCGAGAGGAGAAATCGCTCAATACAAGCTTGACCGCGTTCACGAAAACGTTCTGGCATAAACTCAGTTAGTTTTGTCCCGACGACATCGGACTCTGAATATCCGAACACGGTTTCAGCGGCGCGGTTCAACGATAGGATTTCGCCTGAGTGATCGAATAAGATAAGGGCGTTGAGAGATGATTTTGTAGCCGACTTAAATTTCATTAACGATTGAAGAAGAGCTTTTTGTGCGTTTTTAAAAACTGAAATATTTTGAGCTGACGCGTAAATAATGTCACCAACTCGAACAGTATTCCATGTCAGCCAACGATACGTTCCATCTTTATGGCAGTAGCGGATTTCAAACGAACGCGATCTCTCGAACAAACTTGAAGGCTTAGTCTTATCGAGGACAGAGCCAAAATCGCCCGGATGAATAAAATCGGAGAACGAATTCGCTTTGAGCTCGTCAGCTGTGAATCCAAGCGCTCTCTCAAATGCCGGATTCACAGACTTGAAATTTCCTTCTACGTCAGTGATGCAAATAAGGTCGTGAGATAATTCAAAGAGCTGTTTGGAAAGTTGTCCGGAGAGCTGTTCGGAGAGCTGAGCGTCTGCAAACAAATTCAAGCCGCCCACTGGCGAGTCTGCACGGCTGTGATTTTTCACTCCAACTCCTGACTCAACGTTCTAAGATCTGTATCGGCGCGAGGTCGCGGTAAATAAAGACCGAACTTTTATAAAGGGCGCGACTTTAGTCCTGAGTGAGCCGTCCTACATTCCGTAGAATCGACTCCACGAGTTCCCGCGGAATAATGGGTTTTGGCAGATGGTCGCTGAATCCCACATCACGGCATTTCTTTCGAACGTCAGACATCGCATGTGCCGTGAGAGCGATAATAGGCTTCTGGTAACCCCTCGTCCTCAGCTTTCCAACGGCTGTGTATCCATCCATCACCGGCATCTGAATATCCATCAGGACGAGATCATATTCGCCAGCGAGCGCTTTGTTTGCACCTTCATAACCATTGTCGGCAATCTCGATCACCGCACCATACTTCGACAAGTATCTCCAGATCAGCTGCTGATTATCCGGCGAATCCTCAACAAGTAAAATCGTAATCCCTCTGAGTGCGTCCGCATTAAGCGCCGTCTCGACTTTTTTCGCCTCGTAGTCCGAGGTTGAATCAATCGACGCGAGTTTGTCTTCTTGGTTCAACAGATTCAATCGAAATGTACTGCCCACATTAACGGAAGTGCGGACCAGCTCTACATCACCTCCCATTGCGATGGCGAGCGATTTTGAAAGTGCCAGCCCGAGTCCGGTTCCTCCATATCTACGGGTCATAGAATTGTCAGCTTGGCTGAACATTTTAAAAAGCTTTTCGACATTTGTTTCTGCAATCCCAATTCCTGTATCAGAAATATCGAATCGACATCCCCTCAATGTGTCGCCTTGCAACACCGGCGATAATGTCAGTGTCACGGTACCGACCTTAGTGAACTTGAGTGCATTATTAATCAAATTAATTAAAATCTGTTTAGCCCTCAATCCGTCGGTCACAATTTCATTCGGCAACTGCTCAGTTTCCGAAAGCGATAAAGCGATGCCCTTTTCTTTCGCGACCACTGACATGAGCGATATGACTTCGTGAGCAATCTGCAGTGGGCTCACTTTCATATATTCTATACTGACGTGACCAGTCTCAACCTTTGAAAGGTCTAAGATATCATTTATAACTCGCCCGAGCTGTTCGCCATTGCGACGAAGCACGTCAGCATAGTTGGCTTTTTCGATTGAATTTAACCCGGGTTCTGTCAGGAGATCGGCAAATCCCATCATCGCCCCGAGGGGAGTTCGAATTTCGTGCGACATGTTTGCAAGAAATGCAGATTTTAGGTTGTTGGCCCTAACAGCTTCGTCTTTCGCCATGACCGCTTCGTCCTTGGCACGAGCTAATTCGTAAGCCACGAGTTTTTGATCATTGATATCGGTGCACGTGCCGACCCAGTGATGAATCACTCCCTCATTCAACATTGGAGTTCCACGTGTCTTGAACCAGCGATACTCTCCGGCCGCGTTTCTGATCCTGTATTCTATATCATATGGGTGCTGCCCACTCACTGCGCCCATCCAATGCGCGAGCGTTCGAGCTCGATCTTCTGGATGAATCACCTTCTCAAGCCAGTTAAAACCAAGTTGCTCAAGTTCAGGTATGCCAGTGTACGCGCACCATTGTTGGCTCAAATAATCGCAACTGCCGTCAGGCCGACAGCTCCAAACAAGCTGTGGGATACTCTCGGTTAAGGTTGCGTAGCGTTTTCTGCTCTCCCTTAATTCGATTTCATTTCGCTTCTGATCATCGATATCCGTGTTGGTTCCAAACCAGCTCAGAACTTTGCCATTTTTATCTTTCACTGGGATAGCTCGTGACAAAAAGAGTCGGTATTCACCAGACGAAGACTTTAAAGGGAAAATCATTTCGAAATTTGAACCCGATGCGATTGCCGTACGCCAATTTTCGAGAACTAACGGTAGAGTTATTGGTTCGTGGACCATTTGCCATCCCCCGCCCCTCATCTCACTTGCGGAGGTCCCAGTGTAGTCGTACCAGCGATCATTAAACCAATGGATCGATCCCTCGGAGTCAGCTACCCAAGTCAGCTGAGGGAGGGAATTCGCAAGTGTCTCAAATTGCGCAGCCCGGCTCTTTGCAAGCTCCGCCTGATGAAGCGAACGGGCAAAATAACCTGCGACAAGAGATAAAAGATTCTCATTCTCTGAACGAAAAAAATTGGGAGCATTCGAAAAAACTTTTAAAACTCCGATGACAGAATTTGAAGTCCGAAGGGGGGCGACCAACATGGACCTCACGCCAACGCGACGACAGGCCTCAGCATCGACTCGAGAGTCAGTCAAGGCGTCTCTACAATGAAGAATCGCATCTAGGTTGACGCAAAGGCCAGAAAGGCTCCCAGCTGCTTTCAATCTGAGCCCTAAACTATTGCTGACTGAAGTGCCCGAAACCGCGGCGTAAACCATTTCTTCCGCATCAATAAACTCAACGACTGCGCCGTCTGCACCGGTGAGGTCACGGGCTCCGTCTACAATGATTTGCATAATGGTCTGCTGCTCGAGATTTGCATCGGCTACTTGATTTTGTAGCTCGATGATTTTGAAAAGTGTCTCGTTTGAGAAATTGATGGCCGCTTTGCCCCCTGATGGATCTGTCCCAAACGTCATTCCAAATTCTCCTTCCGATCCCAAATCTG
>JAYVND010000162.1:0-6543 GCA_043758635.1 Bdellovibrionales bacterium | reverse complement strand
GCCTTCGTCAAATGACCGGAATCACCAGGCTTGATGCCGAATGCGTTGACCTCCCGCCGGTAGGACTTCCTTCCGTCTCAGGCGGAAATTAACGGTTTTGAGATACGCCATCGAATCCAGTCAAGCAGCTCGCCTCCTCGCAGTTGGAAATTACCGAGAATTCATCGAAACTTTGATTGGTATTCGCAAAGCTGCTTCGACTCGAAATTATGGTTACGCTGATGTTGCACGAGCAGGGGGGTTTTCGGCTCGCAGCTTCCCTCGCGATGTCGCTAAGGGCACAAAACGGATTTCTCCCGCTTCGCTTACCCCGTTTGTGTTAGGCCTTAGACTTTCTGGCGACTGGGCCGAATATTTCAAGCTACTTGTGCAAATTGAAGAGACCGACTGCCGCGATCGAGTGCAGGAGCCGGCAAAACTTCAGCGGATGCTCGACAATCTCACCAAACGCTTGCGCCAAAGGCAATTGCCGGTGCGCTCAACCGTCGCGACGAAGGACATGTTCTACGCCTACCAAGTGCCGTTCGTTTATGCAGCACTTGGCTCATTCGAAACTGGCGCAACCGTTTCGCAAATTCGACAACGAACGAACTTAGAGAGCAGTGTCGTAATTCCAATTCTCAAACAGCTTGTTGGATCTGGCATTGTTTCGAAAGTCGAGAACACTTATTTTGCGCTTGAGAGCCATTTGAACTTAACCGGTTGGCCGGCAGACGAAATTTATAAATCTTTTTACTTTCATATTCTCGCGCAGGCCGCACTCAACGCGCGGGTCAAATTCGCCAGTGAGAATCAGCTTTTTTTTAGCAGCTGCTTCTCGGTTTCGGCAAAAAATTTACCCAGATTAAAAGAGGAGCTTCGTTCGCTCTTGCTCCGCTTCATCGATGCTTCTGAAGTGGCAGATGGCGACAAAGTTATCTCAGTTGCAACTTCTATGTTTTAATTTTGCCTGCGTTCCGCCCTCAGGGTTGTGCGGCTGCTAGCCTTTCTTCCCCCTCGCCAAGCGAATTTCTCAAATTACACGGCCTTCATATTGTACTCTTGAGAGTACAGAAATGATCTCCATCTCTTTACTCCGAGAGCTTTCATACGCTATCCAGATGTTGTTCCAAACTGTAAATTCTTAAAGGACAACGGATGAAAATCTTTATTCTCACAACGGCAATTGTACTCACTTCTCTCAACTCTTTTGCGACAGCGCCCGAGGGTGTGATCGCAAATTCTGTAACTCAGGCGACATTGAAACTTTTGAATGTTGTCAGCGGCAACACTTGCCAAGCTCCCGATGTGGCGGATGTTCAAATGAGATGCCTCGGCGCCTACCCGCCAAACATTACGAAGCCAACAATTGTCGGACAGGGGTGTTTTTTCTCGACTAAAATTCAGTGCGGTGGCGGGATCTCTGCGAATATCAGTGGAATGGATCAATTTTATGTCGTACTCGGGCCGAAGAATGTCGTCTACGATCAAACGGATGTCGGCCTTGTCGTCAGAGAGGTTAAAATCAGTGGACTCAGAGACTCATTTACTCCAACAAACGCCGTCGCCACACCTAGCGACTTAGCGAGCCGCGCCGTCGCTCACCCTGTCGTTCAAGATCTGCTTCAACTCCTAAACGCCGTAAGCGGAAACACCTGCAAAACCCCGGTCGCGAGTGACGTGCAACCTATGTGCATGGGTCTGCTACCATCGGATCTCCAAAAACCAACGCTCGTTGGAACGGGTTGCGGTTATGCATTTAAGATTCAATGCGGCCTCGGAGTTTCAGCCGACATATCGGGGAGCGATTCAATGTTCGAAGTGATGGGGCCTAAGAATGTCACCTACGACCGCGGTGGTCCTGGCCTCGTTGTAAGCAGCATTCGCGTAAACGGGCTATAACTCTCGCGTCTGCGGCAGAGTGGTTTTCGCACTGAGCCTGCTTTGCCGCAGCTTTCCTTTGGCAAGCTTCTTGAAGCAACTTAGCTTGAAGCAACTTAGAATCACTCACGCACTGAGCGCAGAAAAAATCGCAGAAAAAATCGCAGAAAAAGGTGCTGAGAAGAAGTCATCGCGCACTGTGCGCAACGATGAATCACCATTGAAATTACGAAGTTGGTCGAGGGAGTCTTTCACTAGAGGTTTAAGTTGAGGCGCTCTTGAGAAGGTTTAAAAAACGTCACCGATTGGCTGAGGCAATTCAATGAAACACACACAATTTTGTATCACCTGCACCCGCAACGCAAAAGCCTATCAGCAGCCATCTGAGCAACCAGGTGAGCAGCCCATTCAGCGGCTCAGAAATCGGCTCAGAAATCGGCCCAGAAATTGGCCCGATGTACTAAAGTTCAACAGCTTTTGCCCCCGCACCGCAAATTTTCGACCCATCTGTTTTACCCTTGGCTTTGCCCTCGCGGCAATCGGCTGGTCGACCGTCACCCTCGCCCAAAAAAATTTCTCAACTGCTCGCAATTTATCGCACCTCTCGATCAACATCGAAACTGGAATCACTTCGGCCGATCCGGGCGCGACAAATCTCCTGCCCAATTCGGTTTGGGTACAAAGAAATGTATTCAATCAATTATTTGAATTTGATATCAACGGCCGTGTTCAAAAAGGGCTCGTAAGCCGCGCTCTTCTAAGTGCCGACGGGAAAACCGTTCAGCTACGGTTGCGAAAAAATATTTGGTTTCAATCCTCCGTGGCTCAGGGATTTACGCCAACTCGCCCGCTCGATGCGCGCGACGTGATCTTCACCTTCAATCCCGAACATCACTCTGCGTTTCCCTACTGGACGATCAAGGGCCTCGACAAATTGATCACCTCGATGCGAATTGATGAAAATGACTCTTCGCTCCTGACGCTCACATTGAGTGAACCGCGCCCTGATCTCTACTCAGTTTTTGCGATGGCAGCGTTTAGCATTAAGTCCGAAGAGCATTGGAAATTTACCCGAGCCAAAGATCTTGAATGGAGAATTGCAAACCCTTCGGCGGCCGATAACGACCCCGCGCGTCCCGCCAATCTGTTTGAAAAACAACCTGTCGGAACCGGACCATTCCAAATCGCATCTCTCAACAATGGGAGAATGGAACTTCATGCTGTGTCTCCTAAAACTTTCCCGCAAGAGATCTCACTGATCCCTGAACTCGACAGCCACAGACGGGTTGAAAATGTAATCGCTGGCACCGTCGACGTTGCGACTTCCCCCTCCGTTTATGATTTTATTGAAGCTCGGAATGCAAATCCGGAGTTGGCTAAATTCTTGTCGGCTCCGTCACAAAATATCAATTTTCTGGCGGTTAATATGCAGTCGCCGGCACTCACAGAGCTCAAAGACCAGCGCGTCCGTCAAGCGATCTCGCTATCAATTGACCGAGAGCAAATCGTGCAAAAAATTTTTGCTGGCGAAGGACAGGCTGCAGTTTCATTTATTGACCCTGCAAATTTCTCACACGTCACTGCGCCCGAAATCTATATTCAGAATATCGAAAGAGCGAAAGAACTTATCGCCGCAAGCGGTGCAAGCGGAAAGGCGTTGACGCTTCTTTATCTTCCGGCTGCACGTCCTTACAACCCAGATCCACTCGCGCTGGCGCAGGAATTGAAAAAATCAATTGAAGGGATTGGGCTCAATGTTCGATTGGCGACCATCGGCTCTGATTCATCGCTCGATCCAAAAGACCGTAAACCGATTTTAAACTACCTTGGCGACCCGAAGCCTTCTAATTTTCAACCCGATTTCGCAATGTACTCAGCGTATGTCAAAAAGGAGCCAAATTTTGATATCGCGCAATACGGCGACAATCCGCTTGCTCCCGCAGCAGTTGCGGACGAGCGAGGTATCAAAGTTCCAATCGCGCTCGACCGCGTCGTGAACGTGACGACCGCGGGTATTGGGACGAGTAATTATGCCCGCTACTCAAATCTTGAAGTGGATCGCCTGTATCACGCTCTCAATCATGAGTTCGACAGCGCTAAGCGTGAAACCATCATGATTGAGATCGATCGCATTATCGCTGAAGACCTACCTATCATTCCGATTGGCAAAGTGAATGTCCTGAGAGTAGTTTCAACTCACGTGAATTATCTTTTTGATCCGACCCTCCAGATCGAGCGGCTCAAAACTCGCCCCGCTGTGAGCTCAAGATTGCCGCGTGCTCGACAGTGCAATGAGTTTTTCGGAGGATGATTGAACGTCGTCGTCTTCAGCTGCCGCAAATAAAAACAATTTGTGTGCTCCGCTTCGAGCATCAGTCCAAAAAAGTGACTGACCAAATGACTGACCAAAAATGTCTGACCGAAAGTGACTGACCAAAAATGAAAAGCCCCAATCACGTTGATCGGGGCTTTGTTGACTTCATCAAGCTCTCGCCAGACTTTCTACTGTACTTACTTTGAATCTTGCCCACCTGTCGGTCCTGCGATCCTGAGGCATTAAGGCTCTGTTGTGCCTTATGCATCTGCTCAGCCGGCTAACAGTTTCAAACCACAATCGCTGCAAAATCCTTGGCGCTCTTTGCGACGCTGATCATGCTGAGGCTTGCCGCAGCTCTTAGTCGCTTTAGGGTTGATACCTACACCGCATGTTGGACAGAAGCAGACCGGAGCGTTTGCACGCCCGTGATTCATGTTCGGGCAGCGGACTTGGTTGTACTGCATGCAGCACCTTTCATTTTGGCCGCAATCGCTTTGCGGCGTTTCGGAGACACGAAATTGGGATCAGGGCGATGTGGAGCATCGGCAGTGACGATCAGACGCACACCTGACTTTTCAAAACCGTTGAAACGCTCGATGCAATCTTTTGCACCTTGCTCAGTTTGCATGTACACGTAACCAGCTTTATTACCGTTCGGCGCCGTCTGCGTCGGATCCAGCTCAATCTTTTCAACATCACTCACTGAGTTAAAAAGATCTTCGAGGTCAAAAGAGTCGACGGAAGCGGCGATATTGCGGACGAAAAGTCGTTTACCAAATGAAGCAGCCAAAGAAGCCTCCTAGATCATTTGCCAGATCACAAAAAGATCACCAAAAAACCACCGCGCTGGACAACGTCAAAGTCGACCGATGAACCGCGGGGTGATGAACGAAACGCATCACCGATTCCGATGAAACGAGAATAAATAAGTATAACACACTTTCGACAATCCTGCCCTTGCTTTTGTCATTCTCTGCGATTACACCGTTATGCCCCCCCCCGGACGCCCTGGACTGGACCCGCCTAATCGCCCAGATTGCATTTGGGATCGGTCCTCGTTTTATGCGATTCGAACTGCGTTGCAAAACTTTGAAAGCTCGAACCGGGAAAATATTCGGTCTTAAATCAGTTCCAAACGACGATCAAGAGTGCGGCCCCTGCCGTGAAGTCGCGCTCAAGCGACGCTTCAAGGAAGAACTTGAGACTGATCACCGGCTGCCAGCACTTTTGTTAGCGAGCCGTATTGACGAGATTGCCATGATGAATATGCCTAACCAAAATTCTGTAGTTGTTAGCGTGCGCGAGATTTCCTTTCAGCGTCCAGAGTATTTCACCGCACTTCAGTTGCGGCTCGAGATTCTGCGCCACCCGCTCAAGATTGGCTTCTCAGAAGCGGATCTTCACTCTGATCGGACAGCTCATCACATTGCAGCCTTTGACTCTGAAGGAAACCTGGTTGCGTGCTTAATTCTCGCTCGGGTTACCGCTGACATGCTCAAAATGCGCCAGGCTGCCGTGTCGGCGGCTTTGCAAGGTAAAGGTATCGGTCAGCAACTCGTAACTTTTGCCGAGCATTGGGCACGCGATCACGCCTATAAGGAGATCGTGTTGAGCGCTCGCGAAGTGGCCGTCAATTTTTATCTGCGAATGGGGTATAAGACAGTGGGAGAGCGATACACCGAGGTGACGATCCCCCATTTTAAGATGCACAAAAATCTAATTTAACCGTGCCGACTTCCGCCGCCTCGTGAACCAAACGCGCGCTTGGTCGCTGAAGTCTGTTTTGCCTTGCCGCCCGAACCATTGGTCGAACCATTTGCGCTCTTCTCGCCCTTACCAGAGCCGGCGTCAGGCTTTCCATCGCCTTTAGAAGACTTCTCCGAGCGATCTGCGAGAAGCGGATCGGCGCCGACAGTGTCTTCGATGTCTTTCGAAAGATCTTCGTCATCCCCGCCTTGAGCTCGCGGTACCATGACGACATCACCAGCCTTCAAACCAGACTTCACTTCAACAACGCTTCCGTTATCGAGGCCGAGTTGCACTTTACGTTGCTCTGTCGTCCAACCGAATCCTGCAGCACGAACAAACGCTTCGCCGTTCTCGCGAGTGATTGCCGAATCTGGAACAAAGACGACGTTGTCGCGACGATCGACTTCAATGCTTGCCCCGGTTGACATTCCAATGCGCGCACCTTCAGGAAGCGAGTCTGGCTTCATAACCAAAGTGTAAAGCACGACTCCGTCGCTAGGCTCAAAGCCTTCGAGGGGAATCTCTTTGATATGCGCGGTGATCGGCTGATCGGGCATCGAATTGATTGTGACTGTCGCTTTTTGACCAATACGAATTTTCGGCATCGAAGTCTCGGC
>JAYVND010000161.1:0-6552 GCA_043758635.1 Bdellovibrionales bacterium | reverse complement strand
CTAGCTTTCAAAACAAAGATGAATGTGGGCTTCTCAACTTCCTGGGGGAATACAAAATGAAAATCTTATGGTCAACACTCGCACTCGTAGCAGCGGTTCTTGCAGTTCCAAATGTCTCGAAAGCTGAGACGGGGCTGTTCCTTGAGCCAGGTATCACGCTCATGGGTTCGAACAGCAAGGTCAACTGGCCAAGCCCTGCAAGTTCTTCGACTGGACACATCAACGGCTTCGGTTTAGTCGGAAAAGCTGGCTTTCATATTAACGATATCTTTTTTGTCGCAGTCGATGCTCGTTACGCAAAGCCGCATTTCACAGATTCGTCTGTTGGTTACTCGGCTGACGCCACTTCGTACCAGATTGGTCCAGTCGCGGGAATTCAGTTCCCGGCATTCGGACCACGCGCGTGGATCGGTTATGTAGCTGATGGCAAGCTTGATCCAAACGGATCGGGAAATTATGATGTTCGTTTCACGCAAGGAACTGGGTTGCAGTTGGGTGGCGGTCTGCATCTTGGTCCCGTCAGCTTGAACCTTGAGTACCAATATCTTTCGTACGCTCACACCGAGTTTCAGAAAGTTTATGTGTCATCGAATTCAACTTCGGATGTTCACCTGACAACAAGCCAGTTGATTGCCAGTGTGACGTTCCCGTTTGAATTTTAATTAATAATTGTTTTTCGAGTCTTTACCACCGATCGTAAGTCTAGCGCCAGCTGCTCTTACGATCGGTTTTTTTGCCTGGTAGCGCAAAGTCGAATTGGCGCTGGATTTCATAATTCGTTGGAATTGCGTGGGAGGTGGCAGTTGATGCAAGTTTTAAATCCTAGTTTGCTTGAAACCCTTACGCACGAGCTAATCAATACGGTAGGACTTGTCGCTATGAACTTTGAGCTGCTGACCGAGGCCGCGGAGGGCGAAGCGACGCGAACTCGTGAGATCGGTGCATTTGCAGCTCCCATTCACTTATCAGATGAATTTTCGAGAGTCGAAATCTCGATAAAAGATGCGGTCGACGTTTTGCAACTCCTTAACGCATGTGCGGTGACTTTGAGGCGCGAGGATATGGAATCGGAAGCGCGTCAAGAGCTGTTGGTTCCAATCTTAAAATGGCATGTGAAACGGTTTGGATTGCCGCAGACCCGCTCGACTTTTACATGGTCGGTTGATCGGAAAGGCACTCGATTCCTCAGTTTCGAGACAGATGAACACGGAATTTTCGAGAGGGGTGACGGTGGTCTCCCTATGTGTATTCTCGGCATTATTTCTCTCAAAGACAAAATGGAATTGAGCGCAGATCGGTCGACAGCACGATTTATTTTTGCTGGAGCGGACAGTCGTTCGGGCATTTCAGCGGATGGGATGAGTTGATGGATCAACGCACTGAAATTTTGAATTCTAGACCCGCACTCAGCGAACGGAGACCACAGGAGACCGGTGGTTCGGCCGGGGCTGCTTCCTGCAACTCAGTTCTTGTTGTTGATGATAATTCTGGCGTACGCGAAGCACTGATCTCAAAAATTGCATCAAGTGGTTACTCAGCTTTTGGGGCGCGCAGTGGCGATGAGGCACTGAAGGTGCTTCCATCACTCAAAGCTCCCACTTTGATATTTTTGGACTTGATGATGCCGAAACTCAACGGCTGGGAGCTGATCGATATTTGGAAGCAGGATCCAAAGCTTTGCGGGAACCGCATAGTACTTATATCTGCCGTGAATCAGAAATCTCGTCCTGACAAGAACCCGATTGCGAATGTGGCAGGTTCAATTTTAAAGCCTCTCTCCGTCAAGGCTGTGATGTCGTACGTAAATCAATATTGTTTTGCGAAAGAGGCGGCTGTCGGAAAAGACGTGATTCTTTTGAATGCTATTGTGCCGTGAAAAGTGCTTTGATTTCGATTGCACTGATTAGCACAATTGCCTTTTTATATTTTGCCGGTCCGGTCATTATTCCGATATTTTTCAGTATCTTCCTCGCCGTCTTGATTGACCCCATAATTGAACGATTGAGCTCGTTTCGCATTCCAAGAAAAGTCGCGATCTACTTAGTTCTTGGGCCCATTTTGCTGGTCCTCGTAGTGATGGCGGGCGCCGGGGTCTATTCGGGTCGCGAGATCGCACTCTCGTTGATCCACTCTCCCAAAATTGGGGCAGCTCTCAATCACGTGCGGGAATCTGCTGGTTTGGTTGATAATTCATTCTCCGCTTTTTCAGGCTTTTTAAAAGGCGATGATGGTATTCCAAAAGTTTCGATTGTTGATCATTACCCTGTCTGGGTGAAGTGGCTTATCTCTGCATTTGGATCTATTTTTGAGCTTGTAAGTTTCTCGGTGATCGTGCCGCTTTTACTTTTTTATCTTCTCTTTGAGAAAGAGAACCTGGTTGAAAGCGCCAACGGATTGCTCGGCCGATTTGTTTACATCCCGAATTTGCTATCAGAGCTTCCGATTATGATCCGGACGTTTTTTCGAGCCAATCTTTTGACCGGAGTTTCGCTCATCGGCATTCATGCATTGATTCTCTTTGCTCTAGGATTTACAAATTGGTTTTCGCTCGCGCTCGTGAGCGGGATTTTCAATGTGCTTCCGATCATAGGTGTACCACTTGCAGTCGCAACCATCGTCGGCTCGGGAATCAAAGCGGGAGATAGTGAGCTTCCTTTTATCATCGCGTCGGTCGTTGCCATGCTAGCTCATTTCCTGATCACGAATTTTCTTTTGCCAATTCTGATTGGTGGTCGTGCAAACGTGAATGCAACTACGATCATCGTTGGCAGTCTCTTCTGGAGTTGGCTTTGGGGTGCAGTGGGATTCTTGATCGCGATTCCAATGACCTTACTCATTAAGATTTTTCTGGAGAGCAATTCGGCGACGATACCCATTGCAAATCTAATGGCTGCAAGGCCGGCTCATCTGATGATGCTCGATGAGGAATGACCCATTCCTAGCTTTGGGCAAAATTGTGCAGGTCGTGCATGTTGGTGCGAAGATCACTAGGCCGATCCAATTTTTTATGCCTCAGCTTCATCAGTTCCTGAGATGAACTGCGTTTCAAAAGTTGAGCGGCTTCGTGCTCGCAGTTGTCGCAGTGCCCGCACAGTTGCCATTCCGTATTCTGATCGAAATACTCGAGAAGCATTTTCCAGCGGCAGACGGCAGATTGCGCATACACGATCATGCGCTTGAGCATCTGCTGATCATGCTCTTTTTGCTCCCGATATCTCACAGCCAACTGATCAAGTTTTATCTCGGTCAAATTTTTCTTTTTTAACGTGAGCCCGCGTCCGACTACACCAGCATCTCGAAGCGTCTTCAGCATGACGCGAATTTTTGTTTTAGCAAGCGTTGGTAGCCCTTTTTCGAAATCAGTTTGACTCAGTTTCTGGTCAGCAGCCACTGCCAGCGCGCGATAGAGGAGTTGAAGGTCTTCGGGTTTCGGGTATTTGCCAGCTAGGAAAAACGACTGCGTTCGCTTGTCTTTTTTCAGGAAAAATAAAGTGCACCGCGATGGAAGACCGTCACGCCCGGCACGACCAGATTCTTGGTAGTAGGCTTCAAGCGATCCCGGGAATTCAAAGTGCACGACGAAACGGATATCTTTTTTATCGATCCCCATTCCAAAGGCCGTTGTTGCCACCATCACGCGAATGGCACCCGACATAAACTGGATCTGATTAGCAGCGCGCTCACTTGCGCGCAGTTTGCCGTGATACCTGGTGACCGATATCCCTCTCTCTGCTAGCAGATCGTGGATGCGATCCACGCTCTTAGTTGTCGCGGCATAGATGATTCCATGTTGCGACTTAAAATCTTCAGAAAGAAGCAACTCTTGAAGGCGATTAAATTTTGCGTCCTCATCCTCAAAGTGTTCGGCTTCGTAACGAAGATTGTCACGCAAGACGCCTGTCTGAATCACGTGACAATCAGTGAGCTTCAGTTGCAGCTTGATATCCTCCAAGGTCTCGGGTGTCGCAGTCGCCGTGAGGGCAAGAACTGGCGGTGCACCAAATTTTTGAACGCTTTCGCCAATCGTCAGATAGTCGGGACGAAAGTCGTGTCCCCATTGAGTTACGCAGTGCGCTTCATCAATTACGACCAGTGAGATTTGAACTCGTGAGAGCGTCGACTGAAACTCCGCTTTGGCGAGCCGCTCCGGGGTAACGAATAAAAGCTTCAACTTATTCTGCTGAAGTCTCTCTAGAACTTCGCGCTCCTCAACAACACCGATCGTGCTGTTGAGTTCGGCGCCTTCAATTCCGATTTCAACTAGCTTTGCCATTTGGTCTCTCATGAGCGAAATCAGTGGAGAGACCACGATCGTCAGACCTTTCAGCAGCATTGCCGGGACCTGGTAGCAAAGCGATTTACCGGCACCTGTTGGCATGAGAGCCAGCGTATTCTGACCAAGGAGAACCGAGTGCAAAACTTCGCTTTGCCCAGGACGAAGCGACTGAAGATCGAAACAGTTGCGGATCACTTTCATCACCTGGAGACTCTCGCGTGAGGAGAGGCGCTTTTCGTTTTTTGTCGTTAGCATGAGAAACTCCGTTCAATCTGTTTAAACTAATTGAGATGAGGTAAAGAGGTCGCGTGATTGATCCTGCGGCTTTCATTTTCGATGAGCTTCTTTAGACCGAGAGCGTTCAACGTGGCAAAACCGAAAGTGGTGTTATCAAAAATGCACCAGGTCTCAAATGACTTATCTAGGCCTTTTGTAATGGCGGCGGCAATTCGAGCAAGACGCTCTCCTTCATAGATGCTTTTGTATCTGAGGGGTGTGCCGTGAAGTCGGAAATATCGGAGATTGGTTTCGAGCGGCAACCGTTTTGCCAATTTCAACGGGCACGGCTCTGGATCAGCCAAAACCTTCGAAATTTTAAAATCTCCCAGAGTTTGTAGTGCGTCGTCGCTTGTCCATGTGCAATTGCGGGGTTCGAGGGCGATTGGACCCGCGATAACTTCTCTCAGTTCCGAAAAAAAACTGCGTGCCACGCCGGACGAAAATTCGAGTTTGCCGGGAAGTTGCACAAGAATGACACCAAGCTTCGGGCCTAAGTTGAGAATCGCACGAAGACTCGATGCCAGCTCCGCTCCCGGATTCACCAAGCGTCGTACATGCGTAAATTCACTCGAGAGCTTCACCGAGAACTTAAAAGATTCTGGTACTGTGTCTCGCCACCGTGCATACGTTTCGGCTTTGTGTTCGCGGTAAAAGGATGAGTTGATCTCGACGCAGCTCAAAAGGCGAGAGTATCGCTCGAGGTGAGACCCCTGATTCGACTCCTCGTTCGACCCTTGCCGCAAAAAGTGTTCGTTCGCCTCACGCGGAATCGACCAGGCTGCGGTGCCGATAAAGCTTTTACTCATGGGAGACCTAAATTAAAATTGGCTGCGTGTTTTGCGATTTGATTCAAGGTGGCGCGGGAAACTTCTTCGTTGGTGCGAATGGCCTTGAGCGAATTTCGCTGGACTGTTTCGTCAAATAAGAGTCGAGCCTCTTCGCCCAAGGCAGTGTGGAAATCGGCACTCCGTGGCAGAAGTCGCGCCGCAAATTTAAAAAACTCGCCGGTCAATTCAGGAAAATTGGCATACATAAATGAACCTAGTTTGGCTGGCCAACCGATGACGACTTCGGACTGACGGGCAGCGGCGGCGTCTAGAATTTGCCCCGCAGCCGACGACACTTCTTGCGAAATCAGAGGAGCGTTCGCACCCATTGCAAACCAGCGGAACTCTTGCTCAAGATCGCCTTTAAACACAGCCTGGATCGCCCAACCCGTGCGTAGCAGACCAGGATAAACGGTTGTCACATCAATCCCGTGATCGGCCAGCTCGATGTTCGCGACCGATGAAAGCCCTGCGAGTGCGAACTTACTGGTCGAGTAAGTCGACATATGCGGCACCGGGATTTTTGCGCCAACCGATGCGATGTTGACGAGTGATGCGCGCCGAACGGCGGATTGATTTAGTTTCAGAAGAGCAATGCTGTTGAGGGGAGCATAAAGATGCAGTTTTAACTGAGCCGCATAATCTTCGACAGTCATCGTAGAGATCGGACCAACAACAATCGAGCCTGCGTTGTTTACGATCGTATCAACACTTCCAAACTGAATCGCGGCCTTTTCGCAAGCCCGTGCGAACTCTTCTGGAGAAGTGACATCAGCTTCAATTGTAAGCAGGCGGAGGGTCGAACCGGTTTCCAGACGAGTTTCCAGACGAGTTTCCAGCCGTTTTTCCAGCCGTTTTTCCAGACGAGTTTCCGGCCGCGCAACTGTTCGACTCCGTCTTAGATTGGCAGTCGTTCGGTCAGAATGCGCCTTTGTTAGAATTTGAAGCGCGCGGGCGTTTTCTTCTTCGTCTCTCGAAACAATCGTGACGTTGGCGCCTCGGGCGAGAGCCTCGTTAGCGATGCTCAGCCCAAGACCGCGCGATCCACCGGTGATCAAAATATTTCGATTCTGAAAATAGTTTTTTCGGGGAGTCGCGCGGAGAATCAGTAGCGTGCCGGCGCCAATAGATGCCAACAACAGAGGCTGAGCATGGCGGGGAACCTTCTGC
>JAYVND010000160.1:0-6555 GCA_043758635.1 Bdellovibrionales bacterium | reverse complement strand
ATCGTATTCGCGAAAAATCTCAACGTTGATTTTCAAATCTAACCCCATCTTGAACCTCACTTGAATTGCTACGTCTTATTGTTTTAATTAATCTTATTAATTTAATTATTTTGAAAGGAAAGATCAGTTTCGCTTTTGCAAAGGCGAATTGCCCATTCAATTGCGAGAAACATCGAGTTCGGATCGGCTCTGTTTTTTCCGAAGATATTTTTCGCCGTGCCGTGATCAACACTCGTACGCACAAAGGGAAGTCCGAGCGTGATATGAATTCCTGACTCTTGGCCATGGATCATCTTGAAAGGAATAAGTCCTTGATCATGGTAGCTCGCAACGTAAACCGAATATTTTTTCCAAAACTCCGGAAAAAAAGCGGCGTCAGGAACGAGTGGCCCCTCTACTTTGAGGCCGAGCTGATTGAGTTTTTCGATCATTGGTGCGTGCACTTTGCGTTCTGCGGCGCCGAGCATTCCGGCCTCTCCAGCATGAGGGTTCAGTCCCACAACGGCCATTGGCCGCAAACTGATCTTCTTCTCGAGCACTTGTCGCAAGCGATCGGCCGCTTGAATAGCACGCTCGAGACGTGCCGAGGTGAGTGCCGACGCAACCTCACTCAGAGGGATATGTCCTGTCGCCAGGAGGACGTTAAATTTGTCGCCAATAAACCCCATGAATAGCTCTTTGCTTTTGCTCACACGTTTCAAAATATCGGTGTGGCCAACATCATCAAGCCCTGCTGCCAGAATTGAGGTCTTTGAAAGAGGTGCGGTGACCATCCCGCTGATATGGCCGAAGTGACTTGCTTGTGCCGTTGTTTCCACCCAGATCGGTGGAGGTAAATGTGAGTTGATGTCGACGATATCTTTGTAAGAATTCGTCGACACTTTTAAGGCGTCAGGCCAAGAGGTGACGGTGATCCGCTTGAAAACACGATCAATCATCGCCAAGTGCGACGGTGGGCAGCGCGGCGAGCGCCAAAGATAAAAATGGACGCCCGACTTCGGCTTAAGTTTGGCGAGTGCTTTTGCAGTTACTTCGGTTCCGATACCGTCGGTGTCCCCAGTGGTGATCGCAATCCGAATTGGCCTCTTCACCAAATTGGTCACTTGGCTGTTTTTTCTTCTGCACGATCGTTGTTGCGAATGAAAGCATCTTGATGAAGTTGGTCCATCCAAGAGTTGAACTGCTTTTTGTACGACTTCGTGTAGAGATCGGCGCGAATCTGCTCACGTTCTTTTTCGGTGCGCGGATCGGTGATCAATTTTTTCTTCAAGACTTTTACAATGTGGAAGCCGTCTCGGGTCGGCAAAACGGGAGTGTACTCGCCACCGTTGAGTTTAATAATCGAATGCTCAAGGTCCGAATTGATCTCGCCAGTTTTAAAAACTCCTAAAAGTCCCCCAGCTTCAAACGCCGGATCTTCGCTGTACTCAGAAGCAAGCTTTTCAAAATTGCCGCCCTCTTGCAGTTTTTTATAGGCCTCCTCGGCCCTCGCATGCGCTGCATCTGGTCCGCCGCGTTGGCTTAGAAAATAGATGTGAGCGATTGAGTATTCATAGGCCTGGTCTTTTTCGTTCGGATGATGAGCTTCATACGCTGCAAGAACATCATCCTCAGAAATTTTGATTTTCGATGTGACGGCCTTTTCGATGAGACCTTGGCGTTCTAAACCAGTTTTAATGAAGTCTTGGTATTGCGAAAATGCAATTCCGCGCTCTTCAATCGCTGATTTCAATTCGTCGCGCGAAATATTATTACGTTTGGCAATCGTACGAACCTCTTGCTCCACCCGCTCGATGGGGACGGAGAGATTCTCTTTTTTGACCTGAGAATCGAGAATTCGCTCATCGATCAACTTTTCGAGAAGTTTTGGGCGATCCGCCAGAACCGCATTCCGAGTGGCCTCGTCTGGTATTAAGAGCTCATCGTTGAGACCACCGGTTTTCAAACGAGCGGCATATTTTCCGACATCGGTCTGCGTGATGATGTCGTCGTTCACAATCGCAATGATACGCTCAACAATTTCGGCTTTTGCACCGGCTGCAAAAAACATCGGGGCAAAAAAGGCGGATGCAATCGTGAAGGAGAGAAGGAGCGAGTGTTGCGTTCTAGATTTTGGAAAAAGACGAGTTACATTAAGATGCACTAAGACCCCCGAGTGGTAACCTTTATCGCGGCGATCAGAGCGTCATTTCGCTGAACCGAAGCATGGCGAATTTGCTCTTCCAACCAAGCCGAAAACAGTTTCTGTTCGGCTTTCTCCCGCAATTGGGCCCGTATCCTATCTTTGGCATCTGCGAAACTCAAACGTCCTTCTGGTTCTTTTTTGAGAACCTCGTAAATATGATATCCGTACGGGCTCTTTACGACTTTGCTTTTACCACCAACGGGAAGTTTGAAAGCTTGATCGAAGACCTCCAAAACGCCCTTCTCAACCCACCCAGTGTCGCCGCCACTGGACGCCTCAGGTGCGATCGAAAACTTTTTAGCAAGCCTAGTCAAATCGCCGCCATTTTGAAGATCATCGTAAACACGCTTTGCGTCATCCTCTTTCGCCAAAACCACTTGTCGCAAGCGAATTCGAGCCGGTTGCTCGTAACGTGACTTGTTAGCCTCGTAAAAACTCTTAGCGGTCTCATCTTTGATTTCAGGCATTTTTTCCGTCAGCTTCTTAAAGATCTTTCGCTGCAAAAGCGTAAAAGAGACTTTCTCTTTCCAGGTGTCGAGCGACATATTTTCGTCGGCCATCGCCCGTTTGAAGGCGAGATCATCGGGATATTTTACGCGGATGGACTGAGCTTCTGAATCGACTTCAGTTTTTGAAACATTCAATCCATTTTTCGCGGCATAATCTTTGGCGATCACTTCGAGGATAAAACCCTGAGCGGTCTCTTCTTTGGCACGGTTGAGATTGGCCTCATCTTTGGCGTGAAGTGCGTCATAATCGCGAAGCTTAAGTGCAAGACGTTCTGCAAATTCTTGTGTTGTGATCTCAGAGCCATTCACATTGAGAACTGCTTTGTGAAGAATCACGCGCTTCTGCGTGAAACAGCCGGTGAGTGTTAGGCTACAAGTTATTGCGAACGCGCAAAAGAAAACGAGGGCCGATATGCCCTCGTTCTTTCTTCGCCGTGATGTTCTTAGTCTTAGAATTTTGGCAGCTTTAAGCTGGATTTTAACGAACCGATAACTTAAGCAGAGCCAGAAGCGAAATTTGTAGCCAGACTTAACGCCAGGCATTGCGCACGACTGAACTCTAGACACTCGCATCACCCTTATTTCAACTTGTCCTTATTGATCTTCACGGGATAAGCCTTTTTTAGTTTAGCGAAGTACTCGTCGAAAATTTCTTTGCGCTTTTCATCAAATACGGCTGCTCGAATTTGCGGTTTGTTTGCATCGTTGTATCCATGGCGACCTGTGAGCTTAATAATATGGTAACCATATTGCGTTTCAATGAGCCCGCGAACTTCGCCGACCTTCATCGCAAGGGCGGCTCCGTAGTATGGCGGGACGAGCGTCAAGTTGCTCTGCCAGCCAACATCGCCACCTGTCCGTTTGCTGAGAACATCGTCAGTGTATAGACCAACCAGTTCTTCGAACGGACGTTTGCTCTTTTTAATTTCTTGAAAAATTTCTTCAGCACGATCGTGGGCCGCTTTTTTCTGCTCAGCCGTCGCATCTGGTCGAAACTCGATGAGAACGTGGCTGGTGCGCAATTCTGGATGAACTTTGTAGTAATTTTGCATTTCTTTTTCGTTCACTTTGATAGCTGCAACAGATTTGCCGAGCTCTTTTTCAAGAAGAGCTTTGTAAACTTCTTGGCGCATCTTCTCTTTAACGATCGGATCATCTTGAAGATTGTGCTTCATTGCTTCTTGAACGCCCATCTCATAGCGAATGAGGTCTTCAAGGAAAACTTCGCGAGTGGGTGGATTGATCGTTTGTTTAACGACCTCACTGTATTTGTCGTTCAGATCTTTCGTAGTGATCTGTTTAGTGCCGACAACGGCGACGACGTCCTCTGCCGATGCAACACTCGTCACGAGGTTGACACCGATGATAGCTGTAACCGCGAGAACCGGAGCGACGGACGAGGCCGAAAGCACCAAAGCGCGGAGTGCTGAAAGGGAAACAAAGATCTTCCGAAGCATATCCTAACCCCTTAATATTCCCCCCGTAATTTTCCTTGGAGGACTCTGAAAAGGGTAGCACTTCGATTTAATTCGCCGCAATAATATTGCGGGCCTGTTGCCCTGCATCAGTTATCGCAAGCCCGAGGCTTTCGGCGAGTTTTGGATCTCGACTATCGACGTCCCGACCGAGGGCGGGCATTCCCTCTTGCCAAACACAGACGAGTTTCGCGAATGGTTTCGGAAGTCGCATGCGATCCCACGAACCAAAAGTCCATTCTCGATCAGCCGCTGCACCCACTACAAAAATTTCTGCCTTAACGATGCGCGAAATCTCAAGCACGCCGGGCTTTGCAATTTGCTTAGGTCCTTTGGGACCATCAGTCGCAACCGATGGTCGCCAGCCTTCCTTCGTGAGGCGAATCATTCCTTTAAGAGCCGCAGTACCGCCTCGATGGCTGGAACCTCTCGACGTGTGACCGCCGAGCCACTTAGTGATCAGTGCGACAAGTTCGCCGTCCTTACTTGCAGAAATGATGGCGGCAATTCGGTAACGCTTGAGCATAAAGATGATGCTCGGAATATCGCTATGCCAATGGGCGACGACCATTGGGCGGCCGTCTTTTATAGCTTGAGCGTACCCCGGCGACTCTACGATTTTGATTCTCCACGTGAGCTTAAGCAGAGAGTAGAACGTAAAAATAAGTGCTGCCAAAATACGCTCGCGCAAATCAAACCTCTTAGTGCTGCAAAAGTTTTTTGAACTCAGCGGTGAGAGCAGGAATAATCTCAAAAAGATCGCCGACGAGTCCATATGTTGCTTTTTGGAAGATAGGAGCGTTTGCATCTTTGTTTACTGCAACAATGATTTTACTCCCACTCATGCCGGCCAAATGTTGAATCGCGCCCGAGATTCCGCAGGCGATGTACAAAGTCGGCGCCACTGTTTTACCAGTTTGTCCGACCTGCATTGTGTGGGGAACCCAACCAGCATCAACAACCGCGCGCGAAGCGCCAACCGTTGCGCCAAGGACATCCGCCAGCTCGTCCAAGATCTTGAAACCTTCAGTGTCTTTTAAGCCGCGTCCCCCTGAAACGATGATGTTCGCTTCGGTCAAATCAAGTTTGCCCGATGTGCCTCTGACGACGTCTTTGATCAACGTTTTAAGATCCATCGTTGGTGCAGGAATATCGACAACCTCGGGTGTTTTCGCGCTTGTGCAAACTTCAACGGGAAGCTGGTTCGGGCGCATCAGAATAATTTTTGTCGAGCTGTTTTCAAACGCCACTTCTGCCGTGCATTTGCCTGCGTACATTGGGCGACGAACCATTACGTCGCCGTTCGTGGCAACCGTTAACTCTGTGCAATCGCTCGCGACACCTGCGCCCATACGAGCACCCACGCGCGGGAACAGATCGCGCGCCAGCATTGTAGATGTTGCGAGCAGCACGGTTGGGTGTTTCTCTTGAACTACGTTTGCGAAAGTTGTCGTAAACAACTCCGGATTGTATTTATCGAACTCCACATGCTCTCCCAAAAAGGCTTGGTCCACGCCGTTTTGGCCAAGCTCGGCAGCGAGAGCTTTAGAGCCCGTACCAAGAGCGACTGCCTGGATTTTCAGACCCGACTTGCGCGCCGCCGTGAGAAGCTCGAGAGAGCCTTTTTTCAACTTACCGTTAGCAAATTCTGTGAAAACTAAAATGTGCGACATTTTAAACCTCTTAAATAACTTTGGCTTCTTCGCGAAGCATGCGAGCGAGTGAGGCAGCTTGAGATTGGGCATCGCCCTCAATCATTTGCACCGCTGGCTTATCAGGTGGTGTTTGAAAATTCTTGAAACGCGTTTTCTGATCAGCCGAGGTGATGCCAAGCCCATCGAGAGTCAGCTCTTTCACCGGCTTCTTTTTTGCTTTCATGATGCCCGGCAAACTTGCGTAACGAGGCATGTTCAAGCCCTTATTAGCCGCGACAAGAGCCGGCAAAGTGAGCTGAACGATCTCGCGAGTGCCGCCCTCAATCTCTCGCTCTGCAACGACGCTCGACTCTGACACTTCGAGTTTTGAAACCACAGTTGCGTGCGGAGCCTTGAGATGTTCCGCAATCATTTGACTGACCGCCGACGAGTTGTCATCGATCGCAAGCTTACCGGTGAGTACAAGCTTGAAATCGCCTTCAGCAGCAATCGCTGCGGCTAAGCCCTTTGCGGTTGCTGCAGCGTCGAGATCTTCTGGAGCATCAATAACGATGGCATCATCAGCACCCATGGCGAGAGCGGTGCGAAGTGAATCAATAATTCGCGATTTTGGTCCCAGGCCGACAACGGTAACATTGGTCGCCTTGCCGGCTTCTTTGAGCTTCAAAGCTTCTTCGACAGCAAATTCGTCGTAAGGATTCATGATCCATTTTACGCCAGCGGTTTCAATG
>JAYVND010000159.1:0-2055 GCA_043758635.1 Bdellovibrionales bacterium | reverse complement strand
TCGCTCGGCCGAAGGATTTCACCTCTTGGACCTCGCTCGCTGCCCTTTTCAATCAAAGGACCATCGGCATCAGCTTCGGGCGACTCAGGAACCCGCTTTTCAGGTGCAAAAGCTGCAAAGTCAGTATCCACCGTGTTGGCGATTGAAATATCGAATCCATCACGAACAGTTTTGTCTTTGTGCTCATGAGTCGATCGAGGATCGGGCGTTTTTGGCGGGAATTGCGACATGGAGGTGTCCTTTCGTTTGAATCTTCTGATGACGTCTGCGACGTCCGCAACTTAATTGTTAAACAAAACCTCACGCAAATCTTTGAACAACCGCAACACGAGACTGCAGTTTTGTGCCGAAGGGATCACAAGAAGAACATCTGGCAGAAGCAGATTTCTCCTACCAAACTAGCAGAGAATAATGGAAGCTAGGGGAGGACGGCATGCCAGCGATTTCGGAGAACCAAGAGTTCGACAGCGGAGTTTATTCGACATTTTTAATTGGCGCACTGGTGGCGGGACTGACCGCCCTATTCCTCACTGGCTGCGCAACAGTTGCGTCACATTCACCGTCGTCACATTCACCGTCGTTACATCTATCGTTGTCACCTTCACGGTTGTCACATTCACCGTCCTCGTCTGCGCCGAGCTTGGATCAAGCAAAGTCGAAAATAAATCAGAATCAGTTTACTCTTACGGAAAGCCCGGAGTTAGCAGCAACGGAGAAGCATGCGGCTGTTTATAATGTGCCGAATTCCATGCGTCCCGAAGGCAAAATTGAAATTGTGTCAAAAGGAATTGAGTCGATTCGCACGCACAAGTCAGAAAATGAGCTACCGGCATTACACATTCAACTCATTGTGACCAATCAACACGCTCTTCAAGAGATGAGTGGGACATGGATGCTTGACGCCCGCTCGCAGCGTTTAAGGCTGAGAAGTGATCTGCTTCTGAGACCTTCTCTGGTAGAAGCCGAGGCGATCGCTTTGCCAATAATTGAAGTCAATGCAGGTCAAACCGAAACGATTGATCTCTATTACGCAGTTCCAAAACAGCTTCATGCCTCTCCTAGCTTGCCCGGCTTTGAGTTGGAGTGGCAGGTCCAAACGCCCCAACGCCTCCTCAGTCGCGTGACGAAATTCAATCAAGAATTAAAGAACCAGAGTGTCGCCGAGGTCTATCCATTCGACCGGCCATTCGACCGGCCGGGGCGTGCCGTCGATTACCCAGCAATGGATGCTGCTCTGGCGCCAGGCACCATAGGGCTTCCTCCCGCTGGTCAACGCGATCTTCGCGAAGCGCCAGCGGGTGACTCGACTTGGTGGGCGGATCCGTTCACCGAGTTTCCGTTCCCTTGGCGTGATATGGTCTATTGATTTAGTTGAATTGGTTTGCCAACAATCCAATTCGAGTCACATCCGCTTTGAAAACTGCGCATGATTTAAACTCAAATGATTTACATCCGCTCCGGTGCCGGAATCCCCAGAAGGCTCAAACCTTGCCCAAGAACCTTTCCCACTGCCGCGGCCAACGCAAGTCTGGCGGCACGGAGCTCGGCAGCTTCAGCAGATGCGATTGGGCAATCATGATAAAATGCATTAAATGCTTTTGCGAGCTCGTAGAGGTACGCGGTGACCAGTGACGGCCGGTAACTCTCGGCAGCATCGACCGCAACTAAATTGAAGCGACCGATAAGCTGAGCCACGCGCCGCTCGGCTTTGTGCGTGAGCACGCTCCAGGAAACTTGAGTCGTCGCATCGTAGTTCTGCTTCTTCAATAAGCTCGTGATTCGCGCATGAGAATACTGAATAAAGGGGCCCGACTCACCGTCAAGCTTAAGCCATTCTGCCATGTCGAAAACAATCTTCTTGTTTGTGTCCATTCGAACCATGCCGTACTTAATAGCGCCTTGCGCGACCTGCTCTGCCACGGTATCGCGTTCTTTTTCGGACCACTCGTCTTCGTAACGTGCCAAGTACTGAGTTTTCACCATCTCCTGCATGCGCTGGATAAGATTGATGAGCGGCACGATATTTCCCTTTCGTGAGCTCATGGGGCCGTCTGG
>JAYVND010000158.1:0-6594 GCA_043758635.1 Bdellovibrionales bacterium | reverse complement strand
GATCAACGGCAAGGGGGCTGGCATCCCTGGCGAATCGCCCGTGGAGCACCGTGCTTCTTCGAATGTCGTCAAGTTTTCCGCTAAGAAGCATCCAGTGGAGTCGAGATCATTTCCAACGCACGAAAAAGTAGCAGTTAACGGATCGGCGACGATACCTTCTGCAAACGACTCGCGCTTCGAAGATATCTAATCCAAGCTAGTTTGTATTAGCAAAGAAAGATTTAAGACATGATGGAGAGCCAAATTTTCGCTCTCTTCATTTTCTCATCTGCATCTCAGTAAATGAGAGATTAGCGATACAACGTGTATCTGATTTTCCAGAATATCCGCGCATACCGACTTAGTTTCATCAACATGACGAGTGGTAGTAGACGTTGTGTGAGCTTTAGCTCCCACCTCTTGACCCACCTGCGCCTATTCGCAAATTGTTAAAAAATCCAATCCTGCCGCATTATTTTGCATAGGATTGCGTGTCTTCAATTTCTATCTGCCAATCTAAGAATGGGACGGGAATTGGAGGATCGGGCAAATTTGGTAGAGCGATCATCAAATTGTTTTTCCGTCATCGCAAGCGATGACAGTTATTATTTGTCCTGCGGGCTTTTCTCTTATCGAAATCTGCCGAAAAGACTACATGAGTGATTTTGAGCAAGAATTGAAAATTGGATTTCTCGATGAAGCCACCCAAATGCTGGTCGAAGTGGAGCAATGTTTTCTAGTTCTGGAAAGCGATCCGACAGATTTTCCGACGATTGAAAAAATTTTTCGGCTCGCGCATAACATCAAAGGGAGTTCGCGCGCCGTTGGATTCGATTCGCTCGGAGCCTTCACGCATGAATTCGAATCGTTCCTTTTAAAATGCAAATCTGGCGAAGTTGCAATCGATGCCACCACTGTTTCATTGCTTCTCGCTTGCACTGATCACATCACGCTCTTTGTCGACCAATTAAAGTCTGATCACGCTGCAGAGCTTGACGGTCACGTACTCATCGAGCGCCTGGCGGATTTTAGAGTGGCAGGTGCTGGAGCGGCAAGCTCTAGTGTTACAAAAATTGAAGCTGGAAGTGTTGGAGCTGAAAGTTCGGAACCGATCTCTCTTCATTCGCCAGCGATCGCGGGCGTTCCGGCTGCAAATTTATTTGAAGACGAATTTATCGCGGATCAAAACTTCTCAGGCCTAGCGGAATCGGATTCAAGCTCAGCTCTCGCCACCGTGGAAGCTAGCTCATCAGGCGATTTAGGCTCTACTGAGCCGCTGTTGAATGATCCCAGTTCAGAGAAGCTATTTTCGTCGGATTTCGATAATTTAACCGCCTCAATTTCTGAGACGATGTCTCAAGTTGACGTGGCGAGCGACCCTCAACGCTCGGATTCACCACACCTGCATCTAGTGACGGAGAAGGTCGCTGAAAAAGTCGCCGAGAAAGTTGCGCCAAAAGGAACTCCGGCGTCTGAGGAGAGTATCCGGGTTAGCTTGAGCCGGCTCGAAAAGCTGATCAATTTCGTCGGCGAAATGGTGATCCTGCAAACTGTCTTAAGAGAGCAGTCTTTCGTTGAAAATCCCGCACTCGTTCGCAAAACAATTGATCAGATGGGTAAAGTCACTAAGGAAGTCCAAGAGCTTTCAATGAGTTTGCGCATGATTGCACTGAAACAGACGTTTCAAAAAATGCAACGCATCGTTCGTGATACATCTTCAGTTTTGAACAAAAAAGTAAACTTAATACTCGAAGGTGAAGAAACTGAAGTCGACAAAACGGTGCTCGAGTCGCTGAGCGATCCTCTGGTCCATTTGATTCGAAACGCCGTCGATCATGGCATCGAAGCTCCCGACGCTCGCTTAAGCGCTGGGAAAAGTGAAAGTGGCACGGTCACTCTCAAAGCCTACCATCAGAGCGGTCATCTGGTCATCGATGTGATCGACAATGGTGGTGGCATCCCGGCAGATCGCCTCCGGCAAAAAGCTCTTGAAAAAGGAATTTTGAAACCTGGGCAAGTCATTTCAGATCAAGCTGCGGTAGAACTTATTTTTCACCCCGGATTTTCGACAAAGGCAGAGGTGACAGAAGTTTCTGGGCGCGGCGTCGGCATGGACGTGGTCAAAACGAATATCGAAATGATGCAAGGTCGCGTTCTAGTTGAAACCGTGATGGGCGTAGGCTCAACTTTCAAAATTATCTTGCCGCTGACACTCGCTATCATTGACGGCATGGTTGTGAAATCCGGAACCCAGCGTTTTGTTATTCCACGCTCGCACGTGCATGAATCTGTTAAACTCGAAGCGAAGAATCTAAAAAATAACACGCCTGTCGGTGAAACACTCTTTTTGCGCGGCGAGAATTTGCCGGTGGTTCGCCTAGCAAATTTACTTAATAAAAGATCTGTTGAACGTAAGCCGACTGAACAGATTGCTATCATCGTTCGCTCACAGGGCCGTCCGTTTGCAACGTTGGTCGATGATATTACGGGTCAACAACAAGTCGTTATTAAGAAGCTTGGACGCGAACTTCAAGATATTAAGGGTTTCAGTGGGAGCGCGATTCTAGGTGATGGCAAACCTGCGCTTATTCTTGAACTCATCGATTTAATTACGGCAGCGTCTCCAAAAGGTAGGGTTTCATGAATCAAGGCGATGGTGCGCGGTATCTTTGTTTTATGCTTGGCGAAGAAAGTTATGCAATCCCACTCCTATCTGTGAAGGAAGTGATCGCGCCCCCGGAAATCACGCCGGTCCCGCAAACACCACCCTATTTTTTAGGCATTATGAATTTGCGAGGCCAGATTATTTCGGTAATGGATTTGCGCACGAAGCTTTCGATCAAGCCCTCGGCTTCGAGTGAGACTTCCGTCATAATCTGCGATCTCATTTCAAGCTCGATCGGTATTGTCGTCGACTCAATCGACAGTGTCTTAAGTCCAACCCGTGAAGCTCTTTCGGCCAAGCCAGAGATCCAAAGCCAACGTAATACCGATTACATTGAAGGGGTTTTTCGCAACGGTGAACAGCTTGTCCTTTTGCTCGATGTCGTTAAAACGCTGAGTCTTGGAGATCATCAAGTGATATCGCAAGCTGTGCAACCGAGCAGACCGAAAGCGGCTTAGCATTCGAACTCCGCAGCATAAAATTGAATGAAGTTGAACGTTAATTCTTCGCAGAGAAGTTTGCCTCAGGGAGCTCGAATGCCTACAGTGCGTGATCCAATCGCTGAACTTGGTCAAATTGCACAGACGCTGACTGGCGTTCAATTCACTGAGCGAAGTCGCGAAATGATCAAGTCGCGTTTGCAAAAGCGGATGAGTGAATTGAAACTTTCGGCATTTGAGGATTATCTTCAATTCTTTTTGGCCAATCGCACGCTGGAAACTCCAAAGTTCGTGGCGCTGCTAACGACGCATCATACTTATTTTTTTCGAGAATTCGCGCACTTTGACTTTATCCAAAAGAAAAGTCTGCCGGCTCTCTTGGAGCAAGTTCGAAGCCGTCCTGATCGAACCTTGCGAATTTGGTCAGCCGCCTGCAGCCGTGGGCAAGAAGTTTACAGTCTCGCGATGTTTCTTGAACTTCATTTGAAAGCTCTTGATCCGACTTTAAAGTTTGAAATTTTTGGAACAGATATTGATGCGGAGAGTGTCGAGGTTGCCAAAAATGGCGTTTATCTTTTCGATGAACTAAAAGAGGTTCCGCTCTCTTTGCTCGGCCAGCATTGGGTGCGAGGCAAAGGCGACATATCTGCCTACGCGAAAGTTTCGAGCGCGCTCAAAAAGAATTGCGCTTTTCAGACGGCGAATCTCTTCGAGCTTGGAAAACCAAGTCCGACTGCAAAGAAGTTCGATCTGATTTTCTGTCGGAATGTTTTTATCTACTTTAACCAAGAGCAAATTAAAAAAATTTCGCAAACTTTACTTGAAAAATTAAATCCCGATGGATTTTTGTTTATTGGAATTTCGGAATCCCTTCTGCAGATGGGATTGGATATTTCGAGCAGCGGTCCTTCGATTTATCAACACAAGGCTAAAGTTAAAAGCGTTTCAGTTTCTCCGTCGGCCCTCAGCCCGCAGCCTCAGCGGACGGCGATACCACTTGGTGCAACCGCTACAACCACCGCCCATCGCCCACAATCGCAAACTGCAGCCGATGCGCCAAAGCTGATTCGCGTTTTGTGCGTCGACGACTCTCCCGTGATTCTTTCGTTGCTTGGTAAAATTTTTACGAAAGAAGAAGGGTTTCAAATTGTTGGCACTGCAGCGAATGGTCTGTTGGCCAGCGAACAGTTGAAGTTGCTAAAGCCCGATGCGGTTACGCTGGATATTCACATGCCAGAACAGACGGGTATCGAGTATCTTGAGAAGAACTACCGAGCAGGTCATCCCCCGGTTGTGATGGTGACCTCGGTTGCGCGCGAAAACTCTGAGCTTGCTGGACGAGCGTTGTCGCTCGGTGCCGCCGACTACGTCGAGAAACCAGCACTTTCGAATTTGGCTGAGCGTGCTGAGGAGATCCGTAACAAGGTACGGTGCTCGGTCTTGGCGGGAAGTGGCCAGCGTCTCACTTTGGATCGGGCGTTCCAGCGAGCGCCGACGTCCAATCGAACGCCGGAGGGAGTGCGTATTATCTTACTCACACTCGCGCATCGACACTTGCTCAAATCGTTGTTCAAGGAGTTATCAGGAACTCAGCCAGGCTGCCTTTTGCTCGTAGATGGGGCGCAGGGGGTGCTTGCTTCTATGGCAGACATCATCAGCAAAGACGCAGGTACGAAGGTCAAATATTGCGAAACTGTGCCGACAAAGATCGGAAACGGCGAAATTTTGTTTACCGAATTTTCGACCAATGCTGTAGCTGCTTCCGAGAGATTTCGCGATCAAAAGACGTCAATTTTGGTTTATGGTGACGTCACGAAAGCGGCAGCTCAGAAGCTTTCGCATTTCCAAGGTGCGCATCTCGTACTTCAAGATCTCGGGTCAGGTCGAGGCGCCGAAACGTTGATGGAAATTGCTAATGACGTGGTTCTGCCGACGAGTTTCGCGTATTTATCAAACGAGTTTTTGACCAGTTTGAAAGATGCAGCATGACGATCGCTGCCGGTTGGCTCGACACTCGAGCGGTCACAAACTTGGAGCTCAAAGCAAAGTCGGATGAGGTTGTGCTCATCCTACTTTTGAATAAAGCGACCGATTCAGCCGGAACGCTCGCAGAAGTCTGTGTTCTCAAAATTGATTCTTGGGATTCTGGCGGAGGTCTTAAGCCGCAATGGTTGCTCGAGACAGCGAAGGCAAGAGGCCTTAGCCTCGCTAACGTGAAAGAGATTCGTTTGATGAGTCAACGGAACCTGACGCCTTCGTTCGTAAGTCAGCTGGTTGGCGATACAGTGCCGCTAGGTAAGGCAATATTGGTGTTGAATGCGAACGAACCAGTCTTCCTTCTTCCGCGAGAAGGTCGATTGCGAAAATTGAAAGCGCCACCCACAACAAAAAAATTGAGGGTATTGGTTGTCGATGATTCGGAGACGATTCGCAGCCTGCTCTCAAAGGTGATCGGAGAAGATCCTGATCTTGAGTGCGTTGGGACAGTTGCAATGCCAAGTTTAGTTGAGGCGGCGATTGAGAAGTACAGACCCGACGTGCTCACGTTGGATATTCATATGCCTGAGATGAACGGAGTTGAGCTTCTTCGAAAATTAATGCCGAAGTATGGATTGCCCTCCCTCATGATCAGTTCCCTTTCGATAGAAGACGGCACGCTGGTGCTCGATGCCTTGGAAGCAGGAGCGATCGACTATATCCAGAAGCCTTCGTTTGCAGACTTAAAAAATGTCGCACCTATCATATGCGAGAAGCTAAAAAGTGCCGCAAGCGCTAATGTGAAGGCACGAGTCCTACATAAAGTTTCGCGCGTGGGACGGAAGATGGATACAGAGCGCTTGATTCTGATTGGATCTTCAACTGGTGGGACCGAGGCTCTCAAGCAGGTCTTAACATCACTTCCAAACGTAATTCCTCCAATTGTGATCGTGCAACATATCCCAGCGGTTTTTTCGAAAGCTTTCGCAGACCGTCTCAACTTGAGTTGCGAATTTGAAGTCAAAGAAGCCGAAGACGGAGACGTTGTTTTACCAAACCGAGTTTTAATCGCGCCCGGCGGTTTGCAGATGAGTCTCAGAGAACGTGGCGACAAGATCTTCGTACATATCGAAGACAGTGCGCCCGTGAACCGCCACAAACCATCCGTCGATTTCTTGTTTGATTCGGCCCTGAAGGTGAAATCTAGAAAAATGGTGGCCGGCATTTTAACCGGAATGGGAGCCGACGGCGCGCGGGGCCTGCTGGCTCTTCGATCTATGGGGGCACGGACGTTTGCGCAGAACGAGGCCTCATGCGTCGTTTATGGTATGCCGAAAGAAGCGGTGAAGCTCAACGCAGCCGAGAAAATTGTGGCGCTCGACGATGTTGCCGCGCAGTTGGTCACCTTCTGCCAAAACCCGCATTCATAATTACGAATTCCTAATAACAAGCTCCCGCAGCTTGGCGACACGTAATTAGAGCGTGTGACAAACGGCTGCAAACTTTTTCGATCCCATCAAAATCGACGTCGCG
>JAYVND010000157.1:0-6610 GCA_043758635.1 Bdellovibrionales bacterium | reverse complement strand
CTCGCTTAAAATCGAGACGAGCGTGAGCTCGCTTAAAATCGAGACGAGCGTGAGCTCGCTTAAAATCGAGACGAGCGTGAGCTCGCTCAAAGGCGATTGGGAACGAGGGCTTGTTGGCCCTCGTTTGTTTAAGGGGTGAACCATGCGTTTGGCAACGATTGAGCAATCTAAACAGTTAGATGAACGAACGCAGTCGGAAGCCAAGTTGCCGGCTGAAATTTTGATGGAGGCGGCCGGGTGCCTTGCTGCCAACGAAACTCTGCAGACATTTTTACCCGAAACTAACAAAGGCCGGATTGCGATCCTCTGCGGCCCTGGAAATAATGGTGCAGACGGATTGGCGATGGCGCGCCACTTGGCATCACGAATTTCTTCTCAGCGCGTGACAGTCTTTCTACTTGCGCCTGAAGAAAAGCGTTCGGATCTCTTTAATATTCAACTCGCACGCCTGCATTCGCATGGGATTGAGGTCCACTCCCTCGAGCTAGTTGAACCGGTGGATGGCCTTTCGAATGACGTGCCAAATGACGTGCCGAATGACGTGACAAATCGGTTGGCCCATCACGTGGCGAATGGATTAGTGAATCCTCTAAAGAGTGAATTGGCGAATTCACGGACGAACGACAAGAAAATCAGGGGTTGGAAATTTCGACTTCCACAAGCGAAATACGATTTCCGAATCTCTGACTTTTCGCTTTGGGTTGAAGCTCTTTTTGGGATCGGCTTTCGTGGAGAACTGGAAAGAGCTGCAGCTAAATGGGTGGATGCGATCAATTCATCGCTCGTTCAGAGGCTTGCGCTTGACTCTCCTTCGGGGCTCAACGCGGACACTGGGGTCGCGAGTGGTTCGGCGTTTCGTGCCCATCGTACTTTCACCTTCGGTTGTCTCAAGACCGGTTTCGCCGTCAACGATGGTCCGCAGTTTGCGGGGCATATTCACGTTTTGAATCCAGGTTTTCCGACGCCGATTCTACGTTCGGTCGCAAGCACGCATTTGATGGTCACTCGGATCATGGCGCGTAAACTAAAACCTGCGCGGCCCGCGAGTGGCAACAAAACTAAATTTGGTCACGCCGCGATTTTTGCCGGCCACGATGGGATGTGGGGCGCAGGAGTGCTGGCTTCGACAGCTGCTTACCGCGTCGGTTGCGGGTACGTGTCGCTCTGTTCTTTTGATGACCCGTCGACGGTCGTGAATCAACATCCGGAAATTCTCACTCACAGGATAGATTCCAAGAAATTTTGGGATGATGAAAAATGGCGTGTTGCGGCCATTGGCCCAGGCCTTGGGACCGAAAACGCGACGCTTGATCTGTTAAAAAAATTGATCGCACGTGCAAATTCCGGCTGGCTAGATTCAGTTGTTGTAGATGCCGATGCAATCACGGTCGCAGCCCGTGAGAAAATTTTTCCACTTCCTGAAAATTGGATCATGACGCCGCATGCGGGGGAGCTCACGCGCATTTTACTCGCCGATCCCGTCCTTGCTGCAAAATACAAAGACTCTTCTCAGCTTTCGCGCGAGATCGAAAACGATCGTTTTCATTTTGCGAAGGAAGCGGCGCGAGTGACCGGTTGTTGGATAATGCTCAAAGGTTTTCGCACAGTTGTGACGCATTCGAAACGTGAGCGGTTTTGGGTGATTGGTTCCGGCAACTCCGCGCTCGCAAAAGCCGGAACGGGCGATGTGCTCACCGGATTTATCGTGGGACTAATGAGTCAAAAACTCTCGCCGTTGCGCGCCGTGTGCTTGGGCGCGTTCTTACACGGAACAATTGCAGACGAATGGGTCGGCGGCTCCGAAGACATTCGCTCGCTGGAGAGCAGTGATTTGATTCGCCGAGTTCCCGATACGCTCGCGCGCTTGTAAACAGTGAGGACTTAAATTGAAGTTCTTTGATAGTGCTCAACAGATTCAGTTAGGTAGTCTTTCGGAGACTCAAGCTTTTGCTTCGACTCTTGCCCAAGAAATCCGCGCGGTGGAGCGGGCGATTCTAATATTAGATGGAGAGATGGGCGCAGGGAAAACGCAGTTTTGTCGCTACCTGATGGAGTCACTCGGAGTTGTTGAAACCGAAGTGGCATCGCCCTCTTTTTCGATTCATAACACGTACGAGTCTGCAATTGGGCCCATTGAGCACATCGATCTGTACCGTCTTACAAGTGAAGATGATTTGGAGTCGACGGGCTTTTGGGATTTGTTTTTAGAAAAGCCGCGTTTGATAGTGATCGAGTGGGGTGATCGTTTGCGCGAAATGGGAATGTTGCATGCCTTGCCGAAAACCTGGCCACGCGTTCAGATTGAATTTCAAATTACGGGCCCGTCAAGCCGAGTGATTTCGATTCGAAAACTTTGATTTCTTCAGTCCGCCTACGCGGTTATCCCTGAGTCCACTCACGCGGCTCTCACTTCGCGGAGGCGCTTAAGCTCTTGGCTCACGTCTTTTGCGAGTTGTTGCATGCGATTGAGTGAGGTTTTGTAATCCACTTCGACATCAGACAAGCCCATGATAATTCCTGAGATTTGGCGCTCGATGAGGATTGGAACTAAAGTCACATGATTAGGTGTTTTGCCACGGTTGAAGTCGTTGAAGTATGTGTTGTTGATCGGATTCGGCACAACGTAGCCATGATACGGCAGGCTCGTGCGCAGTACGATGCGGAAAATGCTCGCGTCTTGAATCTGAATCGGTTTCACGGTGCTTCCGTGAACGGAGAGCATCATATCTGTCCACTTCCAAGGCCGGAGCTGGCCGCCTTGGAACATCAGAATCATTCCATTTTCAAAAATATTCTGCACACGCAGCAGTGTTTGCATTGCGAGATCATCGTAGCTTACGCATGAACTCAGATCTTTCTGAGTGAGTTGTGCGAGATGCGAATGATTGGCTTCCGAAATTTGCGAAACAAAGCTCAACATGCTGTTGTCGAGCAAGGGGCTTGTTTCGTGAGTCGGTGCCATCTGGGTAACGGAGATTTTTGGCGACGTTTCTGGAGCCAACTCACTCAGTGATGCCGTCATCGTTTCACCTAACTTTTGAACAATAGGTGTAGCGACAGGCGGAGCAACGATTTTGGTTTTTTTAGCTTCTTCAAATAAGTTCGCCGAAAGTTTCACGGGCGGCGCGATCGGAGGAGTCGTCGCACCAGTCGTCGCACCAGTCGCTGCTCGAATCGTCGCATCAGTCGTCGGCTTCACTTTGAATTCATTTGCGGGAGGCGGTGGAAGTTCTGCACTCGCGGCAACTTTTTCTAAAACCGGCTCTACTCTTGCAATTGCAAATTGTTTCGGCGCGTTCGATTGAGCGGCTGGAGTTACGGGAGGCGCGATCACTTTCGCGACGGCTGGTCTCGCGACCGGAGTTGCCGGGAGTTGAGCCTCTTGCGTTCTTGTTGTAGCTGCTGGTTTTCCAATTTTCGCGACCGGCGCATCTATTGCTGGCGTAGAAGTGGCTGCCATGTCCGGATGATTAGAAATCGCCTGAAGTTCTTCAGAATCTAGAAAGGACGGAGCGGAAGACTGGGGAAGTTCAGCTTGTTGAGAAATAGGCTCACTCGTTAAACTAGCGACTCCACTCAAGAGGGACGAGAAGTCGAGAGTCGCCGCTTTGGAAGTGTCAAAGTTGAGGCCTTCGAGCAGCTCCTTATTCTCTTCTTCTTCACCTTCTGCCTGGTCGCCGTTGCCTTCGCCATTGCCATGCTCGTCAGATTCCGAGTTTTCAGAATCCGAATTTTCAAGGGTGTCTCCTTGAGTGAACTCATCGCTTGGGCCATTATCTACGAAGTTGATGCCGCCTGAGGGGGAACTCAAAGTTTTGGGAGTGGGAGCTTCAAATGAAATTGAGATCATCGAACTCGTCCCGCTGTCAGTAGAATTCAATTCGCTTTCACTGGAGAGATTTTGGTCTTCATGAAATGAATTTGCAGTTTGAGCGCCTCTCGCAACTTTCCCGAGTTGATCGGCTTCGTTAACATTTGCCAGCAAAGCGGCCGAGTCAGCAGCCGAGTCAGCTGCCGCATCGTGTGCGTCTGCCAACGCCTCGAATTCTGCGCGCGTTTGCTCACCTGGTAAATGAGGAATGTTTGTGACTTCAGAATTGGATTCGCTATTCAATCCGTGATTCGACTCGTCACCCAGTTCGTCGACCGGAGTGAATTCGGCAGCATCAGCCGTACCAGCCGCATCATGCGCGCCATCCGTATATGCAGCATCGTGCGCGTGAAGCATGGGCGACGAAACTTGAGAGGCTTCTTCGGCCTCAAGTTCCGATCGTACTTCCGATTGATTTACCGGATGTGCTTCTGTATTTTGCAGGGTCGCCATTCCGGCAGCCGTAGGCGATTGTTTGAGTCGTTGTTTCGCGTTGTATCCTGTCCACAGCGATTGCAAATCCGCTGCGGAAGCCAGCACGAACTGATGACGGTGTGGGAGTTTAATGTTTGGAAGCGTGAGGCAGCCAATCATCATAATGCCTTCCCACTCCGCGAGCGGCACGAGTTCAGCCGACCATGCGAAACGGTTTTTCACCAATTCCCAGAAAACGAGATCGGGGGGGATTTGAAAGAAATCTTTGCGAACTTTGGGGAGATGAAAGTTCCCCATGGCCCATGGATAATATTTAGATTCAGGCAAGTGACCGTGGAGCAGGCAAAATTGAAGAAGAGACTGCCCCGGCTGGAGCTGACTCTGCCAATTTTTTAGAATGTCAGCTGGGACTTGAAAAGCCTGATCCCAGGTTTGCCGTTGCATCACGTCAGCCATATGACGGGTTTATCGGTCTGGGCGCGCCATCAGTTAAGACATTCGCAGATAGCCCTGCGACATTTAGGCCGAAGGTCGAGCTGGTACTTAGGAATTTATTCACGGTTACCGAGGGTGCGGCCACAGGTCGAGCTCGCCGAAAATCAAATGAGCGGCGCGAAAAAAAACGAAACGCGAGCCAAAGCTCTTTTAATGCCTGGCAAACGCTTGAGAATGACCTGTCAAGCGCTGGAGACGTTCAATATAGCTTTGGAAGCCACTGGTGATCTTGCAAACTTACGTAAGCTTACGTAACCTGACGTAACCTTGCGAGATTAGCCCGTACTTTCTTGAGACAGGGCCCCACCTGTGCTAGATTCCCGGCCGCATGACATTTACAACACTTCGCACAAAAATGCAGCTTCGTGCAAGCCTATTGCCGGGAGCTTCGAACGAGCCACGTTACGTGACCTATTTGGATCACAATGCGACGACTCCACTCGCCTCATGCGTGTTTGAAAATTTGAGTGAGTGGGCTCAAGCATGGGGCAATCCGAGCTCGATTCATCAAGCAGGCCGTCAGCCCAAGACTTTGATGCGCGAAGCACGTGATCGAATTGCAAAGATGGTCAACGTGTCGCCGCTCGAAGTGATCTTCACAAGCGGCGGGTCTGAGGCCAATAGCTTCGCGCTCAAAGGCGTATTCGAAGCATTGCAGCTGAAAACAAGTGCGCGTAAACATTATTTGATGAGTTCTGTCGAACATCCAAGTCTTCGCAAAACTGCAGATTACTTGATCGCCCACGGAGCTGAAGTCGAATTCATTCCAGTCGGTCGCAATGGCGCAATTGATATGGATTTCTATCGTCGTCATCTGCGTGACGACACCGCACTCGTTTCGGTAATGATTGCCAACAACGAAACCGGCAATTTGTTTCCGATCGAAGAAATGACGAAGCTCGCGCACGCACATGGCGCGCTCTTTCATACGGATGGTGTCCAAGCGCTCGGAAAGGTGCCGCTCGATCTCCGTGCTCTCGGAGTGGACCTCGCAAGTTTCGCCGGTCATAAATTTTACGCACTCAAAGGGGCTGGCTTTTTGTACTGCAAACGCGGAACTACACTTGAGTCGCTGATTGTTGGTGGCGGACAAGAGCGACATCGTCGCGGCGGCACCGAGAACTTGTTGGCCATCGCATCTCTTGGAAAAATGTGTGAATACCGAGATCAGGTTTTTGATCACGGTTCACGGCTTGCACTTCTTCGAGATCGTCTCGAAGCCGAGCTTTTAAAAAATATTCCTGGTCTTACGCTCACTGGCGCCGAAAGTCCGCGCCTACCAAACTCATCAAGTATGGTGATCGAAGATGTAGACGGCGAGACTCTTTTGATAAATCTGGACATGCGCGGATTTGCGGTCAGCACGGGAGCCGCTTGCAGTTCTGGTTCGCCTGAGCCGTCGCCGGTCTTGCTAGCGATGGGCTTGAGCCGCAAAGAGGCGCAGTCATCTCTTCGCTTGGGACTCGGCTGGGAAACGACAGAACTTGAGATGATCGAGTTTGTGCAGACACTCAAAGAAGTGATTGGTCATCTACGAGAGCTAACGAAGGCTTCAGAATTTACTTCGCATGACGGCCTGGTGCCGGAGAAAGCGCAGAGCAATGGTCACTGAAAAAGTGCCGGCAGAGATTCCTTCTTCTTCAAAAGAGGTTGGCGTTGAGACAACATCGGCCGATTCCCATCGCGTTGCGCTCGAATCGACCTCAAACTCGTCGCTACGCGCGGATGGATCTCCTAAGCGTGTTTTGGTTGCGATGAGTGGCGGCGTGGATTCGTCGGTAGCGGCAGCGTTACTGGTTGAGCAGGGAT